>JAJRZB010000027.1 GCA_024275455.1 Bacteroidota bacterium
CTTGATATGTTACAAGTTGTAGGCTATAATAAACTCAAAATTATTTATTTCTAAATTTTCAAAACGATTGAACGGGTATTCAAATGAAATAGCTTCAGTGGGAAAATTATATAATAACTTTAGATCAAATTTTTTACTAAATATATTTACTGATTGAGATACTCCGAAGAAAAAATTTAAATAACCGCTTACGGTTTTAACTATGTGAATTTCGTCCCCTTTATAATATTTTGGGTTTAATTCCGGTGGTTCATCAGTTGTAAGACAAGCTGGACATACAAAGGAATAATAATTTTGTTTTTCAAAAGCATCCACAATAAATTCAATTTCAAAACCTGTAAAAAGTAGTGGTGAATTTTCACCTAAACAATAATAACCTATTGTTACCGGGAAGGAAACCGAGTGAATAAAAAAATCACTATCCCCAATTTTATATGAAGGAGCAAACCCATAACCATAATAATTATAATCTTCAAAAAGTCTAATATTCCTGTATTTTAGTCCCACTGAAAGAAATATGTCTTCATCTGTAACAATTCCTATAGTTCCTCCAATTAAAAAAGAAAACTTGGGAGTTAAAAATTCTTTAGAATCATTGGTATATTGGTTTTCCCAAGAAGAACGTTAATAAATTCCGCCGAACTCTGCAAAATATTTAGTTTCTTGCGGGAATAAACTTTGTGAATAAAAAATAATTAACAGAACGAAAGAAATTTTAAGTTTCTTTAAAAACATATTTTATTATCTCATTATTTAAATAATAACAATAATGTAATAAAACATCTTAAATATGAGAAGTGCAAAAAAACAGTATACTGAAGTTTTGAAATAATTTACAAACATATTGGAAATATGAAAACTATGTCTTAATTTTTCACATACAATCTTAATAACCTCAAACAAGGAGATAACACGTGGTTATAGCTATTCCCAAAGAAGTTATTCCCGGCGAAAACAGAGTCTCCATAGTACCGGATGTAGCTTCTAAATTAATCAAAAAAGGTTTTACAATTCATGTTGAAGAAGGGGCAGGTAAAAATGCCGGTTTTACCGATGAGCAGTACTCCAATGCCGGCGTAAAATTATTTAGTTCTTTGGAAGAATTATATTCTTCTGCAGATATTGTATTAAAGGTACAGCGCCCAATTGAACATCCCGGAAAAGGGAAACATGAACTTGACCTTATGAAAGAGGGGACACTTGTAATTACACTTCTTTATCCGTTACATTATCCGCAAGTGGCAAAACAATGTGCTGAAAAAGGAATTAATGTAATTTCTATGGATGCAATTCCGAGAACTACATTAGCTCAAAAAATGGATGCATTAAGTTCTCAAGCAAATATTGCCGGTTACAAATCAGTATTAATGACTGCTAACGAATTAGGCAAAATATTTCCGCTTATGATGACCGCTGCCGGTACAATCCAACCTGCAAGAGTAGTAATTATGGGAGCCGGTGTGGCAGGTCTTCAGGCACTTGGAACTGCAAAAAGACTTGGTGCAATTGTGGAAGTTTCTGATATACGTTCGGCTGTAAAAGAAGAAGTAGAAAGTCTTGGTGGCAGATTTATTGAAGTTGACACTGAAGAAGATATGCAGGACGAAGGAGGATATGCAAAAGAAGCTTCGGAAGAATTCTTAAAAAAACAAAAAGAGTTAATCTTTAAACATGTTTCTAACGCAGATATTGTTATTACAACTGCTTTGGTTCCCGGTAAGAAAGCTCCGGTTTTAGTTACCGAAGAAATGGTGAAAGCCATGAGACCCGGATCTGTTGTTTTAGATATGGCTGTAGAATTCGGCGGAAACTGTGAAATAAGTGAAAATGGAAAGACAGTTAAGAAACATGATGTTACAATTATCGGTGAACCTAATTTACCAAGTTTAGTAGCCACAAATTCTAGCGAAGTTTACAGTAAGAACTTAATGGCTCTACTGGATCATATTGTTAAGGAAAATAAATTAGAATTAGACTTGGAAGATGAAATTGTAAAAGGTTCTCTTATCACTTATAATAAAGAAGTTATTCAAGAAAGAACGAAAGCTTTGCTTTAGTTAAAATCTATTACTGAAGTTGTGTTTTAATAAAAGCAGTTTTTTAACTAAGGTTATTTATAAGTATAATTTTTTAGGATTTTTTTATTGAAAATTTATTTTAATGAAAAATTAAAAGGAATAATTTATGGAAATTCATGAACTGATAATGCTGATATACGTTTTTGTACTGGCAATATTTGTCGGGTTTGAACTTATTACCAAAGTTCCGCCAACACTTCATACTCCGCTTATGTCAGGTTCAAATGCTATATCAGGTATTACAATTGTGGGTGCACTTTTAAGTGCCGGATTGGAGGAATTTACAATTAGTACAATTTTAGGATTAGTTGCACTAATTTTTGCTACAATAAACGTAGTAGGCGGTTATCTTGTAACCGATAGAATGTTAAAAATGTTCAAAAAGAAGTGAGGGTAGAAAATGCAAATTTTATCTTATTTAGTTTATTTAGTTGCTTCTATCCTATTTATTTTTGGAATAAAGAAGCTGGGTTCGCCAAAAACAGCTAGACAAGGAAATTTTCTTTCCGCTTTGGGAATGTTTCTTGCGGTTGTAATTACATTGTTTGATCAGAGAGTATTAACGTTTGAGTATATAATTATAGGTGTTATTATCGGCTCTGCAATTGGTGCTTTTATGGCGTTAAAAGTTCCGATGACAGGTATGCCGCAAATGGTTGGTTTATTAAACGGATTTGGAGGTGGTGCATCTGCATTAGTTGCTTTTGCCGAATACTACCATATTTTGAATGTTAATAAGCCGCTTGATGCTGCAACTTCAATTACATTGGTACTTTCCGTTTTGATTGGAGCGGTTACTTTTACCGGTTCATTTATTGCTTTTGGTAAGTTGCAAGGTTTTGTTACCGGAAAGGTAGTTAAATATCCGCTTCAGAATCCGATAAATGTTTTGCTACTGTTAGCCGTTATAGTTGCAGGAGTTTTTGTTGTAATGGAGCCTTCAAGTGAAGACCTTTTAATAGGAATATTAATTGTATCTCTAATTTTGGGAGTTTTACTTGTTCTTCCAATTGGGGGAGCAGATATGCCGGTTGCTATCTCTCTCTTAAACTCGTATTCAGGTCTCGCAGCCTCTATGACAGGATTCGTACTACAGAATAATATGTTAATTATTGCCGGGGCTTTAGTAGGAGCTTCAGGAATAATATTAACACTTATAATGTGTAGAGTAATGAACCGTTCATTAATGAATGTTGTACTGGGTGGATGGGCTGATGCGGGTAGCGGAGGCGCTGGTTCTGGAGATGGACCGCAAGGTGATGCAAAATCGGTTGACGCCGAAGAATTGGCTATGATTTTAGATTCAGCTCAAAATGTTGTTATTGTCCCGGGTTATGGAATGGCAGTTACTCAAGCACAGCATGCAGTTAGAGATTTAACCAATATTTTGGAAAAGAAAAATATCAATGTTCGTTTTGCAATTCATCCGGTTGCCGGTAGAATGCCGGGACACATGAACGTATTACTTGCCGAAGCTCAAGTTTCGTACGATAAACTTTTTGCATTGGAAGATATTAACGATGATTTTCCAAATGTTGATGTAGCTCTAATAGTTGGTGCAAATGATGTTGTTAATCCGGCTGCGCGTCATGATCAAAATTCACCTATTTATGGCATGCCGATATTAAATGTAGATTATGCAAAGACTGTAGTAGTGAATAAAAGATCGTTAAACGTAGGTTATGCTGGAATTCAAAATGAATTATTCTTTTATCCTAATACCTTAATGTTTTTTGGCAGTGCAAAAGAAGCAATAAACAAATTGGTTAACGAGTTAAAAGAACTTTAATTTATATATTTTATTTTAACAAAGGCTATCTTTTTAAGGTAGCCTTTTTTATTTTACAAACGATTTTTTAACTTAATTTTACAGAATATACATATTACTTGGCGAGGTTAATTAATGCTAAATAAAAAAATAGTTCTTCTTGTATTTTTAATTACAACTTTATTTTCAACCATTGGATATGCACAAATGACAAACTCTAACTTAAGCTTAATGCCTTATCCTAAAAGTATTCAAGTTACTAATAGCAAATTCAGATTAACCGAGAATTTCTCACTTCAATACATACTTCAGGGTGAAAGATTATATAAAATGTCAAATAGATTTTTAAATCGTTTGGCAAAACGAACGGGTTTATTTCTGAAATTTCCATTTGCTAACCAATTAGATAAAACTCAAAAACCTGAGATGTTTATTAAAGTTGAACGAATTGGTAATGTAAAACTTGGCGAAGATGAATCTTACCGGCTCAGTATAACAAAAGACGATATTGGTATTGATGCTAAAACAGATATTGGTGTTTTAAGAGGTTTGGAAACATTACTGCAACTTTTAAAAGCAGATGAAAAAGGATACTATTTCCCTGTAGTTGAAATTGAAGACTCACCTCGTTTTCCTTGGCGTGGTCTTTTAATAGATGTTTGTCGCCACTTTATGCCTGTTGAAGTTATCAAAAGAAATATTGATGGAATGGCTGCTGTAAAAATGAATGTTTTACACTGGCATCTTTCAGAAGATCAGGGATTTAGAGTGGAAAGCAAAATCTTTCCTAAGTTAACAGAATTAGGTTCTGATGGGTTGTTCTATACGCAAGAACAAATTAAAGAGATTATTCAGTATGCTGATGACAGAGGAATTAGGGTTGTTCCTGAGTTTGATGTACCTGGTCACGCAACCGCAATATTAACCGCCTATCCTGAATTAGCAAGTGCTCCCGGTCTATATAAAATAGAAAGGAATTGGGGGATATTTGACCCGACTCTGAATCCAATTATAGATGAAACTTATGAATTTCTTGATAAACTATTTAAGGAAATGTCAGGACTTTTTCCAGATGAATATTTTCATATTGGCGTAGATGAAAATAACGGTAAACAATGGGATGCAAATAAAGAAATTCAAAAATTTATGAAAGATAATGATTTAGCAGATAATCATGCCCTACAAGGTTATTTTAATAACAGAGTTCTTAAAATATTAACAAAGTATAATAAAAAAATGATTGGCTGGGATGAAATATTTCATCCTTCAATGCCGACTAGTATTGTTATTCAATCATGGATAGGAAAGGAATCGCTTGTTGATGCAGCACAGAAAGGTTACCAAGTTATTCTTTCGAACGGTTATTATATTGATTTAATTCAACCGACAGATTTTCATTATCTAAATGATCCTTTGCCCATGGATATTAATTTATCAGAAAATCAAAAGAAATTTATTCTGGGCGTCGAAGCAACAATGTGGGCAGAAATGATTTCGCCGGAAACAATTGATTCAAGAATATGGCCAATAACAGCCGCTATAGCTGAACGTTTGTGGTCTCCGCAAGACATTAATAATGTGGAAGAAATGTATAAACGATTGGAAACCGTTAGTTTTGAACTAGAAGAACATGGTCTTACCCATATTAAAAATAAAGGTATGATGTTAAGACGACTGACGAATAATAATGAAACCAATTCACTGGAAACCTTAGCTTCCGTAATTGAACCTGTTAAAATTTACAAGAGGAATAGTTTAAGAAAACAAACTCAACAAACACCGTTGACCAGAGTTGTTGATGTTGCTACTGCAGATGCAAAAGCTGCAAGAGAATTTAGAAATTTAGTTGATTCTTTTCTTGCGGATGATAAATTGGACTTGAGAAAATATTCACAAATTGCCGAACAATTATTAAGCTGGAAAGTTAATTATGAAAAGCTTGAAAAAGTAATCGCAAAATCTCCAATTTTATTTGAAATAAGACCAATGTCAGAGAACCTTAAAAATATATCAGTTATTGGTTTGCAACTTTTAAATGTTCAAATAGGGAAAAATAAATTAACGAAAGACTTAATATTGAAAAGTAATGAAATAATTTCGCTTGCAAAAGAACCTGTGGCTCAAACAGAGTTGATGATAGTAAGTGCAATTGAGAAATTATTTAAAAGTATTTCGGAATAAAAAAGTAGGTAGTTAATTGGACAACTAAACTGGTTAGATATACTTGTTATAATTTCATTCTTTGTAATAATATTTGGAATAGCTGCATATTATTCAAAACAAGCGGGTAAAAACACCGGGGAGTTTTTTCTCTCGGGAAGAAATATGCCATGGTATATTGCCGGAACTGCAATGGTGGCAACAACATTTGCAGCCGATACTCCGCTTGCTGTTACCGAATTAATTGCAAAGAACGGGATTGCCGGCAATTGGCTCTGGTGGAACTTAGCTATTGGAGGGATGCTTACAGTTTTCTTTTTTGCCAAACTTTGGCGCCGGGCAAATATTTTAACCGATGTTGAGTTTGTTGAGCTAAGATATTCGGGTAAATCTGCTGCACTGCTGCGTGGGTTCAGGGCAATATATCTCGGTTTATTTATGAATGCAATTGTTCTCGGTTGGGTACACAAAGCAATGGAAAAAATATTTTCAGTTATTATTCCTACTTACGATCCTTTTACACTTGTAGTTATAGTTGCATTAATAATTGCTGTTTATTCGTCTGCATCCGGATTATTGGGTACTGCAAGGACAGATAGCTTTCAATTTGTTTTTGCAATGATTGGTTGTGTAATTCTTGCAGTTATTGTTGTTCAGCAACCTGAAATAGGAAATCTTGCTGTTTTAAAAAGTAAATTACCTGGATCAACTTTAGAGTTTTTTCCATCAATTGGAAATATAAATGTCAACCAAGTTGGGACAGGAGTATTTGCTTTATCGGTAGGGGCTTTTGTTGCACATGTTGGATTACAATGGTGGAGCAGTTGGTATCCTGGTGCTGATCCAGGCGGTGGTGGTTACATTGCACAAAGAATGATGAGTGCTAAAAACGAAAAACATAGTGTACTTGCTACATTGTGGTTTACAATTGCTCATTATACAATAAGACCTTGGCCATGGATAATTGTTGCACTTGCAGCATTGGTTTTATTACCAAGGAGTAATAATGTTGAAGAGTTGAAATTGGAAAATTCTGCTTATTATCAAGTGGCGGAAACAAAATTTAGTAAAGCCGAATTATCACAAGAGCTAAATATGATTGCGAACTCACCGGAGTTTGCTAATTATTACGATAAATATGAAAATACAGTTGACCCGGGATTAATGTATCCGAAACTTATGCTAAAATACTTACCAGCCGGTTTGTTGGGGATGTTAATTGCAGTTTTCCTTGCTGCATATATGTCAACAATTGCTTCCCAACTTAATTGGGGAACATCTTATTTGATAAATGATTTTTACAGAAGATTTATTAAAAAAGATGCTGATGAAAGACATTATGTAATTGTTTCCAGAATAGGAATATTTGTGGTTATTGTTTTTTCACTTTTGATTACAAAATATTTTCTTACAACAATTTCCGGTGCTTGGGAATTTATAATCAATGCCAGTGCGGGAATGGGAGCGGTTCTTATTTTGCGTTGGTATTGGTGGAGGATAAATGCATGGTCGGAAATTTCTGCAATGCTTGCTCCGCTTGTAATTTATCCTATTGCGAAATACGGTTTCGGAATGGAATCTCCCATTACTCTTTACCCGATTGTTTTTGGTACTTCAATTGTTTGGCTAATTGTCACATACATTACAAAACCGGTAGAAGAAAATAAGCTTATTGAATTTTATAAACGTACATACCCTGGTGGAATTGGTTGGAAAAGAATTGCTGAAAAAGTTAATAGTAAAAAAACAGAGATAAATTTTGGCAAAGCTTTAGTTAATTGGATAATGGGTGTAGCACTTGTTTACTCATTTTTGTTTGGTTCAGGGAGATTTCTTTTTGGAGATTATTTAGAGAGTGCAATTTATTTGGTGGTTAGTGCGATTAGTGTTTATGTAATTTATAAAAATTTAAGCTCCGAAGAAGCAGCTTCTTAAGTTAAGAATAACGATTATATTTTTTTTTGTTAAGAGAAAGTGGCACAAAGTATTTTTGTTTAAATATAAATAAAAAATTGAAGAGTATTAACAAATGAGTGTAGAATTAATACCTTTTAACTTCAATTGATGAAACCCCGCCATCTATATTTATAATTACTTTGTTTTCCTTATTGTCATAATCTTCTGTAATATAACGGTCGGAATCTAATTTTGTAAACCCTTTTAATTTTTTTGTCATTAAAACCATATCGCCGGTAACTTTACAGCCTGAAGTTTTAGGGACATATCTTTTCAAAGAGGCGGCTCCCATTTCAACATCAACATAGGTAATTTTTGATTTGTCACCTAGTTTAATTTTTGTATCCGTTGCTCCGGTATGAATTACTAGGTTTTTTACTTTAAATGGAATTAGATTAAAGTAATTTTTCGCTGCACCAATATTTAGCTCAATACTCCAAGTGGGATTTTCATTCAAACTTAATTTAAAATCATTTTTATATCTTTCTCCAAAAATATTGTGCTCAATATTATC
>JAJRZB010000028.1 GCA_024275455.1 Bacteroidota bacterium
ACCTCTAAAAAATAATAAATCAAATTAAAAAATGTTACACCAAGTGAAGTCGAGATACCAAACAAGTTAAAATCATATTTCGACTGCACTTATTATTGCTGACGTACTATTTTTTAAAAATATTATAAATACAAACTATCCAAACTAAACTGAATTATCAACTTAAGTTAGAAAAGGATTGTTTTTCTTTTCATGACCAATTGTCGTTTCCTCTCCATGTCCGGGGAAAACTCTTGTTATTTCAGGCAGAATAAATAGTTTATTATTTATAGAGTTAATTAGTGTATCATAATCTCCGCCCCAAAGATCGGTTCTGCCAATACTTTCATAAAATAAAACATCTCCGCTGAAACAAACATTTTCGCTTTTGGAATAAATACAATATTCACCAGGTGTATGACCAGGAGTAAAAAGAAAAGTTAATTCAATTTCGCCTAACTTCAAGATTAAATCCTCGGTTATAAATTCATCCGGTAAAGGAGATTTTTTAGCTTTTACTCCAAACATTTCCGCTTGTGAAATAAGATTATCAAGTAACGGTAAATCTAACTCAGGGGCAAAATATTTACAGTTATATTTTTCTTTAACAAAAGCATTACCTAAAATATGATCAATGTGGCAATGTGTATTCAATAAATATTGTACAGATAATTTTTGTTCATTAATAAAACTATTTAGTATTTCTTCTTCATTATTATTTGAACATCCGGGATCAATTATCATTGCCTCTAAAGAAATAGCATCCCATAACAGAAATGTATTTTCTTGGAAAGGATTAAATGTAAATTTTTGAATTTTCAGCATGCGTTTTTACTTAATTTTAGTTTAGTAAATGCCTGGCACTTTAAAAGTGCCAGGCATTTTATTTTTAATTAAAGAAGTTCTTTCTAATTCTAGTAAATAATTTATTGTTATAGTTCTTAAAATTCTCTTTAGTTTCTTCCAAAGAATCACCGCCAAATTTTTCTAACATAAACTTGGCTAAAACCCAGGCAAGAGCTGCTTCCCCAATAACTGCACAAGCCGGAACTGCGACAAAATCACTTCTTTCCCTTCTTGCTTTTATTGATTTCATTGTAGAAAGATCAATTGTTTGAATAGGCTGCATTAAAGTGGCTATAGGTTTCATTGCTGCTCTAACTATAATCGGCAAACCGGTAGAAATCCCACCTTCAATTCCTCCTGCCCTATTGGACTTCCGTGATAAAATATTTTCCTTTAAAATTATTTCATCGTGAGACTTTGAACCGAACAAATCAGCAGATGTAAAGCCGCTTCCTATCTCTACTCCTTTAATTGCATTGATTGACATAAACTCAAAACCAATTGCAGCATCAAGTTTCCTATCAAAATGCATATAACTGCCAAGCCCTACCGGGATACCGGAAGCAACTACAACAATATTTCCACCAAGAGTGTCTCCTCTTTTTTTTGCAGTTTGAATTTTCCTGATGATTTTCTTTTCTTGTTCTTTGTCCAAAACTCTTACTTCACTTTGATCAGCTTGGTCAGCCAATTTTTGAGCTGAGAAATCTTTACGAATATTATTTTCTAAAAGTTTTTCTGTAAAATTATTTTTTGGATAAATGTTTCCAATACTTTCCACATAGCTCCCGACAGATATTCCAAATTCTTCAAGAAATCTTTTAGCTATTGTTGAACCGGCAACTCGAGCGGCAGTTTCTCTTGCACTTGATCGTTCAATTGAATTTCTAATATCATTGAAATTATATTTACTAATTCCTCTTAAGTCTGCATGACCAGGACGCGGAACAGTAATTTTTTCAACTTTTTCTTTTACTTTAGTGTGGCTCATTGGGGTTGTCCAATTTTCCCAATCACTATTTATAATATTCAAAGCAATTGGTGAACCAAGAGTTTTTACAAATCGAACTCCAGATAATATTTCAGCTTGATCGGTCTCAATTTTCATTCTTCCGCCACGACCATATCCCATTTGCCTTCTTCTTAACTGATTATCAATAAACTCTTTTGACAATGGAATGTTTGAGGGAAAACCTTCAATAATTACAGAAAGAGCTTTACCATGAGATTCACCGGCAGTAAGTAAGCGTATCATTATTTATCCTTTCTTAAAAAAACAGTTGTGCAAATATAAAAAAAAAGCGTCTACAAAATAGACGCTTTTAAAAAAGTATTGAATGAATAATTGATTGATTGTATTTTGATTATCAATCAAACTCTTAATTATTTTTCTTCAGGTATCTCTAAACCTACAAAACTTGTTCTTCCTTTTTCATCAACTACTTTAAGTAAAATTGCATCACCTTCTTTCGATTTAACAATATCCTCAAATTCTTCAACTGAACTTATTGGTTTTTTGTCAACTTCAACAATAACCAAACCGGGGAATAATCTTTGATTTGCTGCTTTGCCGAATCTTTTTACATCTTTTACAAAAATACCTTCTTCAACATTATATTTTTCGATAATACTTTCATTTAAATCTCTAACTGTTAATCCGAGATCATCAAAAGTTATCTCATTAATTTCATTATTATTTTTCTTCTCTTTGTCGTCATTTTTTACAACTTTACTTTTTATATCTTCATCTTTATCCCTAGACTTTAGAACTACCGATCTTTTGATTTTATCACCATCCCTATAGAGAGTAAGTTCAACCTCAGTACCTGCTCTTCTGGTTGCCACATAACTTTGAAGCTGATTGGGCTTATTTACCTTTTTTCCGTCTACTTCCAATATTATATCACCAGGTTCAATATCTTCTTTGGCAGCAGCTCCATCTTCTAAAACATTTTGAATAATTATTCCCATAGGTTTTTCTAAGCCGACAGCTTTCGCAGTTGCAGCATCAACCTCACCAATACTAACTCCTATGTAGCCTCTACTAACTTTTCCGTTTTCTATTAAATCCGCGGCAACAGATTTTGCTATGTTTATTGGGATTGCAAAACCGTAACCAATATAACTTGCTGAAAAGCCATTTGTTGCAATTGCAGAATTAATACCAACAACAGCACCAGATAAATCGACCAATGCACCACCACTATTACCGGGATTAATTGCTGCATCTGTTTGTATAAAGTTTTCCACTCCGTAGCTGTCTTGAATAATATTAATGTTTCTTCCGGTAGCACTTACAATACCTGCTGTTACAGTTGAAGTTAAATATCGTAAAGGATTTCCAATTGCCATTACCCATTCACCGACTCTTAATTTATCGGAATCTCCTAAATATGCGGCAGGTAAATCTTCCGCTTTAACTTTAATTACTGCAAGGTCTGTTAACGGGTCGGTTCCAACAACCTCAGCCTCAAGTTCTCTTTTATCAAACAAAGATATTTTAACACTTATTGCATTTTCAACAACATGGTTATTTGTAAGAACATATCCGTCATCAGAAATTATTACACCACTGCCTCCGCCTTGTCTATTTTCCGGCATTCGCTCTTTAAACGGAAATGGTAATTCAAAATCAAAACCTTTATGTGGGTTTTCTTTTGATTTGCTTACAACTGTTATGCTTACAATTGAGGGAGTAACTTTCTCGGCGACTTGCACAAATGCATCATTAAAATCATTTAGGGAAACACTTGAAACCGGAGAAGAAGCACTTCCTATTTGAATTGCTTCCGCCCTGCTTGGTTTAACTAAATCTGCACTCGATACCAATATAGCTCCGAAAACAATTCCAACTATTAAAAGTGAAATTGTACCGAAAATATTTTTCCTTTTCATTTTTGCCTCTTATTATTTATAAAATTTGTAGTGATTTTATTCCTTTAAATTCGCTATTGTGATATATTAAAAATTTCTCAATAATAAATATAATATTTTCCAACTGCGATTTTTTATATGTTAAATTATTTATTTTAGAGGTTAGACACTTCATTAAATTAAAAAGTTCCTCAGAAAATTCATATGTAAGAGTTTTATTCTGATTGCAAGATTCACAGATAATTCCATCAGCATAACTGAAAGCATTTTTTTGGCTCTCAATTAAAGTATTACCACATGAAGAACAACTATCCATAGAAATTTCGAATCCGATTTCTTTAATAAAAAAGAGTAAATAACGTGTAAACAATAAAAGAGCATCGTTATTTTCAGTATTCATTAATTCTAATATTCTTATTGTTCCTCTAAAAAGTTTTTCATGAATTTCATGTTCGGGAATTAATTTTAATAGCAGCTCACAAACAGCAGAAGCAAATTTAAGTTTATCAAGGTCTTCTTTAATAAATATGAAGTGATTAATTAAATTAGCTTGACTAACAAGCTGTAGGTCTTTCGATTCCTTTTTATAAAATACAATCTCAACACAATTTATTAAGTCTACCTTACTCCTCATTTTTGATTTTGAACTTCTTGCACCTTTAAGCATTGCCGATATTTTACCGTAATCTTTAGTGAATAGTTCAACAATTAAGCTTGAGTCACTAAATTTGGTTTTACGCAATACTATTGCTTCGGTCTTAGTTATTTCAGTCATTAAAAAACTAAATATTAGAAAAATCAAATGGAGGTAAATGTAAATCTTTTTCTGTAATTATCCCGGTAATCAGATTATGCGGTGTAACATCAAAAGCCGTAGCATAAACATCATATTCACTTTTTGTTATCATTTCACTTCTAAAAGAATTTAATTCTTTCTTATCTCTAAACTCTATTTTAATATCTTCACCGGTTAGACAATTCTTATCAATTGTAGAAGTTGGAGCAACAATATAAAACGGTATTTTATGATAATTACAAAGAACCGCCAAATTATAAGTGCCAATTTTATTTGCAGCATCACCATTAATTGCAATTCTATCCGAACCGGTAATCACCAAATCAATTTTACTCTTCTGCATTAAAAATGCTGCTGTTGAATCGGAGTTTATTGAGAAAGGTATACCGGCTTTACTTAATTCAAATGCCGTTAATCTGGAACCTTGAAGAAGCGGTCTGGTTTCATCAGCAAAAACATGATTTACCAAATTATTTTTAAAAGCATGTTGAATAACACTAAAAGCTGTGCCGCTCCCGCCGGTGGCTAATTTACCAGTATTGCAATGAGTTAATACATTACTTTTGTCTTTGAAAATCTTCAAACCGTTTTGCCCGATAGCACTACACATTTCAATATCTTCTTGATGAATTTTAATTGCTTCTCTTAGAAGTATTTTATAAATGTTTGAAGAATTGATTTTATTGTTAAAGACACTTTTCATTCTGTCTAAAGCCCAGAACAGATTTACAGCCGTGGGTCTTGTAGAAGCCAATCTATTATAAACCTTATCAAAGTATTCCAATGTTATTTCGGAAGGATTTTTAAAAGCAACTGAAATAGCATAAGCAGCTGCAATTCCAATTGCCGGAGCTCCCCTTACTTCCAATCTTTCAATTGCTACAGCAATTCTTTCATAATCATCCGTACTAATATATTCTTCATAAATTGGAAGTTTAGTTTGATCAATTAAAATTAGTTTATCGTCTTTAAATTCAATTGAAGTAAAATCACTCATCATCAAACCTCGATAATTCTCTAAACTCTAAAAATCTATCATGTATTTGCAGTTTGTCCAAATCTTCCAAACCTTTTGTACTAAATTGCTCAACACAAAAAGATGCCATGGCACTGCCGTAAATTACAGCTCTTTTCATGTTACTTAAGCTTGTATCTCCACTGCTGTGTAAGTATCCGACAAATCCGCCAAGGAATGTATCTCC
>JAJRZB010000341.1 GCA_024275455.1 Bacteroidota bacterium
AACTGAAGCAATTCTCGCAGTTCAGAATTATTTTTAAATTTTTCAACCAATTCAATTCTATCATTTAAAATGCTTAAGTCATTTTCATATTTATGTAACAGATGATAAAGATATTGCTGACCAACAGGAGATGAGTTTCTATCCATTATTGTAAAAACATCATCAAAATTTAAGTCTTTCCATGTTTTATCATCAACAATTTCCGCGGGCTTTATTTTTGGAGCAATGGTTTCATGAAAAAGAGAAATTAAATCAAAATTACGAAATTTGTCAATTGGCTTAGCCCAATTATTTCTCAGTAATTCTAATTTCTTCTTTCGGTTTGGAAGCATAATTATAAAATTAACATATTTTTAATTCTATTTAAAATAGTTAACCATTAGTTAATCTAAAATAGGAAAATATTCGGAGTGATTCTGAAAATATAATTTTTAAAGTGAGTATGCAAGCTGTTAAAATTATATGAGCTACATTATAATTTTAAGTATTAAACTGCAACAACTTCATTATCCTCGGATAGTACAAACGTCTTTGCTTTCATAGGGTGTTGAATTTGAAGAAACCTGCCATTAATTCCTATTTTTACTCCCGGATAAATAATTCCTTTAATTGATATTTTCGAGTCGGTCGGCACATAAATGGCACTGGATAATTTTATATTTTGTTCTTTTAATCTATCAATTTCAGTGACAAGTTCTTTGTGCTTATCAGCCAGTAATCTTAATTTTTCTTGTGATTGGGGGTTTAAACGTTTCATTTTTGCAAATTCAAGTATGTTTTTGTCAACTTCTTCCAAAGTTTTTCTTAGTTCAATTTGTTTGACCTTATTGTTTACTATCGAGTTTCTTTTCAAATAATCAAAACCAACTTCAACAATAGTTTCGGATTCGGTATCATTTCCCAAAGAATATACTTCAATAATATCACCCGCAATCGCATGTCCTCCAATTAAAGAACATTGACCATTGCCTATGATACTGCTTTTAGCAAATAACTGAGCATTTAAGGCATCTTTAGTAATGTGTAGTGATCCTCTGGTATACACCTTTTGATTTTCAACAAACTTTATTTTAACATCCCCATTTGCTTTTAGGATGCCTTTTCCTTTACCAAGAAATCCACCGTGGATAGTAATATTTTCTCCGGCTTCAACCGTTGCATCACCAACATATCCGCCAACCTCTATGTTTTTTGTTAAACTTAAAGTAAATTCATTTTTCACGTTTCCTGTAATTTTCAAAGAGCCTTTACTTATTATATTACCAGATTCAAAATCTACATCTCCGTTTACAGTAAAGGTATCAGTAATGGAAATTGAATTATCTGATAAATTAAGAAATCCGTCTTTTAAAGCAATTATATGGTTATCATTTTCTTCGTCAAACGATGTATTTACGCCTAACTTAATTACAAATTCACTACCCGGTTTTGGGTTAACAGGCTGACCAAAAACATTTAAACCGGTTTCACCTTTAGTTGGAGGGTGAATAATACCAATTATATCTCCTTCCTTAACTGAAACTACAGGATTTACTCTATGAAATTCATCAAATTTATACTCTTCAAATTTCTCTTTTTTATTCGTACAGTTTTCAAATTTTCCATTTATTCCATCAATAGGCGGTTTACCTCTTGAAATGCAAATGTTTAAGAATTGCTTTTTATCAACTTTCATTTCTTCAAGTTTCTCTGATAATAAGGATTTATCAACCTCAGAAACAACACCTAATTTTAATAATTTTGTAACTATATCCTCTAAAGTTGTAACGGGATTATCACCAATTGATGGGTAAATATCTACAAAAACTGACATGGAATCTTCGGATATTCTTATATCAGATGAGCCATCCAGACTAACCGGAATGATTCGTGGTTTATTGTTTACTAAGAGAAATAATCCGTCTTCTGCAGCTATGTAGTTTTTTCCGGATTGAACTATATATGAATTTTCGTCATGAAAATCCGGATCAATTTCCAAAATATTTTGTTCAAGTGTTGAGTCAGAGTTTTCATCTTCATTAGTATTTTCAGGCAAAGAAAATGAGAACAAAGGTGTTGATTTATTAATAACTAACGATTCAACTTTATATTGACTAAGCCTGGAAAGATATATTTTATCAACTGTTACGGTATCTAAAATATGATCAGCAAGTTCACCTGTTATAGGCTCTTTAAATAATTCTACTTGTAAATCACATTTTTCAGATGTATTTGACTCTGTTTGAGTTAGCATTTAAAATCCAAATATTTTATTTAATATCAAATTCTTTTTGCATTTCAAGATTATATTCGAATTTTTTTTTAGAACTAAAGAAAACGGAAAGTATTTTTGAAATTTTAGAGGTATTCTATAACACAAATTCTTACAATTAAGATAGAAAACACTATTTATTATAAATAATTTTGACTCAGATATTTAGTAACTCATCCTTAATTATGTCTGAATTACACCAACATTAAATTTAGGTATTACCGGATTATTATTTGCAATTTCAATAGATTTTGAAATATATTCTCTGGTTTTTGCCGGATCAATTACTTCGTCAACCCAAAGTCTTGCTGCAGCGTAAAGAGCACTGCTTTTATCATCGTAGGATTTTTTTATTTCGTCAA
>JAJRZB010000342.1 GCA_024275455.1 Bacteroidota bacterium
AAAGAGGTTAATTTTGGAATTCTCTATGGTATAGGGGCATTCGGACTTTCAACCAGATTAGGAATTCCAAGAAGTCACGGACAAGAAATTATTGATACATATTTTGGAACATTTAAAAATGTTAAAGGAATGATGGATGGATTCATAGAGAATGCAAAAGAGAAAGGTTTTGCTGAAACTTTAACGGGCAGACGGAGATTTCTGAGAAATATAAACAGTAAAAATAGAGTTGTTCGTCAGTTTGAAGAACGTGTTGCTATAAATATGCCTATTCAAGGTACGGCTGCCGATATGATAAAAATTGCAATGATAAATATTCATAACGAATTGGAAGGAAGAAAAACAAAAACTAAAATGATATTACAAGTGCATGATGAATTACTTTTTGACATGCACAAAGATGAAGTTGATGAATTGAAACCAATAATAATTGAGAAAATGGAAAAAGCAATGAAATTGAATGTGCCAATTTTAGTTGATACGGGAATTGGTAAAAATTGGTTAGAAGCACATTAGTTTTTTATAGAAATAAATTTTAAGTTGCAATGTAACTCAGATGCTTGCAATCTGAGAAAAACTTAATGATGTCTTCCTATTAAAACATTCATTTCTTCTCTTGATAAGTATGCATTTGCATCTAAGATATAATCAATTTCACCAGTGAATGCACTTCCTCTGCCGTAATGCTGCAATGTCCATTCCGGATCATAATTTTCCCATTTAAAGTTTGTGGGAAATGTAGTTACTATTGAAGAATCGTTATTTAGAGCTATGTAAATTTCGTGATTTTCAAAATCCCAAGAAATATAAAGAGTGTTAAATTTATCAAACTGGAAATTAATCTCAGTAACGTTCATAGTGCTATTTGGGACAGCAAAACCTTCATTACCTGAACCAATTATGCTTAAGTTTCCTTGCTTACTCATTTCTACTGAAATCCATCTCCAAAGCCTGGAGCCAACTAATATTGGTTTTGACCCCCAATCTTCGTTTAATAAACTTGATGGAGCATAAAATCTTACAGCAATACTATGCTTATTTATATCTAAATTCGGTACTTGAACTACCGCTTTTTCAGCATTATTCTCCCCGCTGTTT
This sequence comes from Bacteroidota bacterium, assembly GCA_024275455.1. GTDB lineage: Bacteria > Bacteroidota > Ignavibacteria > Ignavibacteriales > Melioribacteraceae. The sequence continues at coordinate 1,099 of JAJRZB010000342.1, forward strand.
TCATAAATACCATTCGAGATTAATGTTGAATCACTGAATAAAATATTTACAGTCTCCCATGCCGGAGCATTATCAATAGCATTTTCTCCGTTTCCGTTAAAATCCCAAAAGTTATACTCAACTTTTTCCAAAGGATCAGGCTCGGTGGTTGATGGGTTACTTTTATCGTCCGAACAGCTAAATGCAATTAAAATGGAAAATAATAGAAATAGTTTTAAGATAAGGTGAGTATTAAGTAAAGTTGTTAATTTCATGTTTTCTCTAGGTTATTTAGAAAAATATTTTTGAAAAACTTAAATTTATTGAGTCATCTAATTCATTACCAAAAAAAATAATAGTAATAATTATTATTATCGTAAAGAATCACTTTTAATAAATCTTTTTAATCGTTTTTAAGAAAATAGAAATAATTATTTATTGCAACTATTAATAATAAAACCAGCTACTTAATCAGTTAAAAATTTATAAATCAGATATCCAAAATTAATTTCCATAATACCGAGAGAAATTCCACTGTATAGGTCTAATCGGTTTGTTTTATCCAGATATTTTATGTTTGTTGTCGACAAGTACTTATTGTAGTTTTTATCTGCTTCAAGTTTTAGATAAGCAGCAGTAGTTCCAAAAATTATAGCTGACCCAACAGAGATTAAAAATAAATCGGAATCTATAAAACCAGTTGCAACTTTCTTTGTTCTTAAAATAGTTAATGATTTGTAGTTTTTATTAATTTGTATCTCTCCCCTTGCCCAATTTCTGTTTATTGGAATATTCATTAATGGTTTTATTTCATTTTCACTTTTGTGTTCTACTTGTTGAATAGTTTTAATTTTACTCAACTTAAATGAGGCAATGTTAGTAGAATCTTGGGCAAAGCTTGAAATAACTAATAAAAAGTATATAATTATTTTCATTTTGACAGTAAATTATTGTGTGATCTTATAACAGAAAATTTCACCTTTATCTACGCCAATATAAAGTTGATTATTAAAATATACCGGTGTTGTTTTACATCTTCCATCATATTCTATACTGTTAACAATAGTTTTCTTTTCTTTATCAATTATGTACAAACGTTTCTTTAAATTAGGCTGTAATATGATATTCCTGAAAATTAATGGAGATGTATTAATTACTCCGCCGGTTGCGATTTTCCAATTAATTCCCCCGGTATTCTTATTCAAACAGTAAAAATCACCATTTAGATTACCGAAATAAATGTTTTGTTTATCTAAACCCGGAGCTGCAATAATTTTGGAACTTGTTTGAGTTTTCCAAATAATTTTTCCACTCGTTCTGTCTAAGGAATAAAATTTGCCATTAATATCTCCTAAGTATAAATTATTATTGGCTATTGCAATTCCGCTTTCAAAACCTTTTGCAATTTTTTTATCAAAATTAATTTCTCCATTTTCTAAATTTATTGAGGTTAAAAAACCATGAGCAGAAACGGTAAAAATAGTTTTCCCGTCTGTTGCCGGATTTGAATAAATATTTTTATTTAATTTCTTTTTCCAGATAATTTCTCCGGATGTACTAATTTTATAAATCATACCAAAATCAGAAATTGCAATAGTATTTTTACCGATTAAAAGTAATTCCGTATTAAATTTGCCTTGCAGTTCAATGGATTTTAACTCTTTTCCCCTTTTGAGATCATAAATTACAAATTGAGAAGTTTTTTTCCTTGATTCATTTACTATAAAAATTAGTGTGGATTTATAAACAATAACAGATTGTGCAATTTCTCCGCTATATTTTATTTCCCCAATTTTCTTTCCGGTTTCCGTATGAAAAGCTGTTACTCTTCCTCCTAAATCGGGCACAATAAGTAATGTGTCAAGAAGTGTAAAAGTTGTATTAGAGTAACTTCCGTAAGTACTTGAATTCCAAATTAGCTCTAATTCCGGGTTAACCTTTTTATCAACAAAAAACTCTCCGTTAAAATAATTGTTAAAGGAAGATAAATATTGTTGGTTTCGCATAAAATTTTTGTAAACAATAGGTCTGGTACACCCAAAAATGATGAATAAAAGCAGTATAATTTTTAAGTTTTTCAAAAATCCCACCCGAAAAAGAAATGAAAAAATGTATAGCCGGCAAAATTCTTAAAATTATTCACTATTTTTCTTCCAACATCATACCTAAAAGTTATTGCTCCCAGAAAATTGAATCTGATTCCTACACCCAAACTTCCGAGAGTATTTCCGTAAACGTCATCCCATGCACTTCCAGCATCAAAAAATGCTGCTCCCCTAATTCCGGGAAAATTGATACCAAGAAACGGGAATTTAAGATATAACTGATCTAAAAGGGGAAATCTAAACTCAATTGATGAAATCCAAAGTTTTTCACCTCGGATTTTGAACCTTGGCCAGCCTCTTAAATCCCAACTTCCGCCGGCAATATATCTTCGTGCATCTTTGCCGTCATTATAGTAGATTGAAGCTCTTGTTGCGAGAGTTAATCGATTGTGCAGCCTGAAATAATATCTATAATCTGCAATTATTGAGTAAAAATTAGAATTACTGAATTTAATATCAGAAGTATAGCCCAATAGTAGTCTAAATCTGGAGCCATCAATCGGTCCGGTTCTTCCCCAAATTGTATTGTCATGCACAAAAGATATGGAATTGGATAACAATAAAGCTTTTCTCGGTAAAAGATCAGGATTTAATTCCCTATCGGAATTTGCCAAAGAGACACTTGCTTCAAACCTTTGGAAAGATGATAACGGGTACAAAAGTGAAAAATATCCCCCGAAATTTCGCTCATAGAAAAAATTATCACTTTGTCTTAAATCATATCTTCTGCCTGTAAAGTGAAAAATTCCATATCCGAAATTAGTTCTGCCTCTGGTATTTACTCTGCTGATTGCAACATTAAGGTTTTTGAAAAAATCACTTTGAAACTCTGCACTATTGTATAGAATAAACAGATACCGGTCATCACCCAATAAATCACTCAGTGAAAATATTGCTCCTCCCCGTGTTCCGTCAATCGGGTCGGTAGAAACTTGACTTACTGCATAGTCTAAAGTGTACTCATTTTCATACTTGAGTTTATCTTTAATGCCATCTAAAACAATTTTTTCCGGTTGCCATGGATCTTTTATTTCATCAAAGTCAAAAAGTATTGTTGAATCAACCTTTGCATTAAACTTATTCATATTTACCGAATAAAACTGAAATGAAAACTTTTCAAAAGAAGAAGTAACTAATTCGTTTGAATCGACAAATGTATATTCAAAAATATTAGTTATAAACTGTGTTTCCTGTGTAAGACTAACCGGTTGATTTTGTTTGTTATAATTAACTTTCCAAATATTTTTATTCCCATCTGCATCGGATAAACAGTACAGTAAATTGTAATCGGGAGAATATTTAGGAGAAGTAACATTTGCATCAGTGTAAGTTACATATTGAATATTTCCGTCAGCAATATCTAATTCAAATAAATTATATTTTTGCCGGTATTTTCCACTGGTTCTATCAGATGCAAAAATTACTTTTGTATTGTCCTTGTTAAAAACCGGCTCTTTATCGGCATAAAAATCATTCGTCAACCTTTTTATTTGTTCGTTTTCAATTTTTAACTGATAAATATCAATATATCCTTTTCTATCGGTAGCTTGAAATACCAAATAATTTCCATCACTTGAGAAACTGGGCGCTTCAATTGTCAGCAATTCATTATACTGCAATGTTTTAATTATATTTTTGGTTTTTGTATCGTAAAAATGAAGTGCATCCGTTGCCCCGGATTTTGTTACAAAAGCTAAAATACCTTTTGAAGATATAGTTAAAGAAGGTTTTAGCAAATGGAAGGTTTCAAAAACTTTTTCTTTTTCTCCTTCAATTAAAATTTCCGGTTCCAAGTAATCAATTGAATCGGGATTATAACCCATTTTGTAAATTGAAGAATAACCGTTTCTGTTGGCTATAAAATAAATATTTTCAGATTCTTTATCATTATAATAGTTTGGAGAGAAATTAAATCCTTCATCGGTAATTTTTTTTGATGCAATTGAATGAGGAATTTTTTCTTCATATAAAGGATAGTATTTTTGTTTTAAGTAAAAATTCCAGCCCTCATCTATTTTATCAAATCTTTCATTTAAAGTGAATTCAATTATGTCCTCAAATTTTTTAAATCGCCAAAAATTTTCAATAAACTTAAGGATTTTATCTTCTCCATAGGTTTTACCAACATACTCAAGGAAATTTTGCCCTTCTTTATACATTAAAAAACTTCCATAAATTCTGCCTATATTTTTAAGAGGTACAAAAATATTGTTCAGTACGGCATCTCGCATAACCATTTCTGCTTGTGTATCCCAATGGTACGACCAGTATTCAGCAATTCCTTCAACAAACCATAAAGGGGGGTATCTATCGGAAATTACTCTATGATTTTTAATTACATTAAGAACTTTGCTTGTCATAAAAACATGTACAAGTTCATGTCTAATTACATGTCGGAATTGTTCCAATGAGCTTAGATAAGGAATTACAACCCTTCCTTTCATAAATTCAAAAAAACCTCCAACACCTTCCGGTATAAATCCGGGCAAAGTGTTTGTCTGTTGGAAGTGAATGTGAGTATTATAAAAAATCAGCGGAATTTTCCGTAAAATGATGTGATTAAATTTTACTTTTAACTCTTTAAAGGCTTCTTCGGCATATTTAGCTCCTATTTCTGCCATTTCTTCAAAATCATCATAATAGTAAATGTCAAAATGTTCGGTTTTAATTACCTTCCACTCAAAGTTTTCATAATGGACTTTGTTTCTTCCGAAAAAATACATTTGAGCATTTGCTTGCGAAAATAGGATTAGACTAAAAAAGAAGTATATGAAAAATTTATTAATCAAAATATTTAACTTTTTTAGATGTTAAAAGAAACTAAACAGTATTGATTGAAAAAAAATTGAATGATTTAGAAAAGATTGGATGATTGTACTTATATAATAAATATGTTTTTCGGATCTTTGAATAAAATCTCATTGTCATTGCGAGAGTTTTTTTCGAGGCAATCTGCTTAATTTTATAGTTCCTATTCAACAGATTGCTTCGTCATAAAAAAAACTACCAGCTTAGCGGTAAAAGGCTGGCTCACAAAGACATAGTTTTTGCCAAAATCCTAATCATATTTAAAATAACAAACCAATCAATCAAGTTTTAATCTGCTACTCATTCAATTCTTTTTTATAAATTTTCATCTAATTTGTAATTTTTTTTTGATTTAGGCAGTGTAAATAACAGTCACTATCTGCTATCTAATAAAAATATTTAATTAAGAAATAATATTTTCAACTTCATCGGTAATGTGTTCTGAAAAATAAACTTGAAGTTTATCTCTAATCTCTTTCTCGGTTTTAAAATTCAAACATTCTTCCGCTAACAATTTTACGTCTTCGTAATTTATCGATCGGATTATTTTTTTTATATGCGGAATTGTTGCAGCCGAGACACTCAATGAATCTAAACCCATTCCCACTAAAAGCGGAGTAGCCAGAATATCTGCTGCCATTTCACCGCAGATACTGACTTTAGCATCTCCTTTTTTACCCGAGTGAATAATTTTATACAAAGATCTTACAACCGCCGGGTGAAATTCTTGGTATAACGAAGAAACAATTTCGTTACCTCTATCAACAGCCAACAAATATTGAATTAAATCATTTGTCCCGATGCTCAAAAAATCAACTTCTTGTGCAAATTCTTCAGCCATAAAAGCTGCCGAAGGTACTTCAATCATTATTCCCAAGTTTATATTGTTATCAAATTCTATGTTTTTTTCTCTTAATTCAGTTTTACATTCTTCTAAAATTTCTTTAGTCTTTCTAATTTCTTGAATTGAAGAAATCATCGGGAGCATGAATTTAATATTTTTATGCACACTTGCTCTTAGCAAAGCTCTAATTTGGGTTTTAAGTAAATCTTTATTATCCAATAAAAACCTTATACCTCTCCAGCCTAAAAACGGATTTGGTTCTTGAACATCAACCGGAAAAACTTTGTCGCCCCCAATATCAAAAACCCTTATAACCACATAAAAAGGATATAACTTTTCTGCAAGATCGCTGTATACTTTATATTGAGTTTCTTCATCCGGAAATTCTTCTTCAAGATCAAAAATTTGTTCTGTGCGAACTAACCCAATTCCTTCTGCTCCGTTTTTTTGAATATAATCCAATTCTTCCACAATATCTAAATTAGCTTTTAAAATAATTTTTCTGCCATCTAATGTTTCGGTTGGTTTATCAATTAACTTTTGAAGATTAGAATCAAACTCAGCCAACTTTCTTGATTTTTCTTCATAATATTTTAACTGTTCATCAGTTGGTTTAACAATTACTTCACCGTGCAGACCGTCAATTATTATTTTATCCCCGTTTTTAATTTTGGCAGTTGCATCGTGTAAACCAAGTACTGCGGGAATATTAAATGATCTTGCAACAATTGCAGCGTGGGATGTCAGTCCGCCAAGATCTGTAACATAACCTTTAACATTTACTCTGGAAAAAAGTACAGTATCAGCCGGAGTGATATTATTTGTTACTACAATTACATCACTATCAATTCTTTATTTCCATTTTTTCTTTTTTAAATTTCTAATTATTCTGTTTTTAATATCATCAATATCATGCCCTCTTTCTTTCAAATAAGTTTCTTGGGACTGGGCAAGAATTTTTTGATATTTCGAAAATTCATCATCAACAATAAAAATGGGTGCTCTTCTTTCTTTTTTTATCCTTTCCTTAATATTATCTAAAAGTACAGGATCTTCCAGAATCATCATTTGTGCTTCAAAAATTCCTGCACGTTTTTCACCCATTTTAGTAACGGCTAAATCAAAGATTTTTTTAAGCTCTTTTTTAGATTTTTGAATTGATTCATCAAGATTGTTTAAAGCTTCTTCAACATTATCAATTGATTCATCAATAATATTTTCTACTTCTTTTTCGTAACGGTAAGCTGTTGCAATTGAAATACCGGGAGCTGCAGCAATGCCTTTTAGTACGTTGTTTTTCATAATTCGTCAAATCCCCTTTCAAAATAATCTACAATTGCTTCGGCTGCTTCTTTTTCATCATCTCCATCGAATGTTAGTTTTAGTTTAGAACCTTTTTCTGCTGCAAGGGTCATAACTCCAATGATACTTTTTCCATTAATGTGCATGCCGTCTTTATTGATAAAAAAATCACTGTTAAATTTTGCAGCTATTTTTACAATTGTTGCTGCCGGACGTGTATGTAAACCGGCATTATTTATTATTTCCACTTCTTTCTCAATCATTATTTCCTTCTCGATGTAAGAGTATTAGCTAACCATTCCAATGATATTTTCGCTTCTTCATTTTTTAATGCTTTCAATTGATTTAAGGCTAATTTTGTATAACGATTAACTTCATCTCGAGCATTCTTAATTATACCAAGTTTTATAAATAATTCTTTGTACTTTTTTATTTGGTTTTTTCTAATCCCGTTATTGTCAATTACTTTTTGAATCATTTTTTTTTCATTACTTTTTGCAACTTCCAGGGCTTTTAATAATAAATATGTTTTTTTACCCTCAACCAAGTCGCCGCCAATCATCTTTCCTAATTCAGCTTGATCAGCCATTATGTCTAAAAGGTCATCTTGAATCTGGAATGCTAACCCTAAATATCGGCCATATCTTTTTAATGCATTTATCTCTTTGGTTGAACCACCGCCTAACTTAGCTCCTATTGAACAGCAAGTTTCTGCTAGGGCTGCCGTTTTTTTATCAATCATTTCAATATATTCATCGATGCTTACTTTTTTTCTTGTTTCAAAATCTTTGTCTAAACTTTGTCCTTCGCATACTTTAATCAGTCCGTTTGTGTAATCTTTAATTGCACCTGAATTATTCTTAATATCTTTTTGGAGAGATTCATAACCGATTGCAAGAAGATTATCTCCTGCTAAAATTGCAGTACTGTTATCATATTTTATATGTAATGTTTCTCTACCTCGTCTCATTTTGGCGTTGTCCATTATATCATCATGCACCAAAGTGAAATTGTGGAACAATTCAACAGCTATTGCTGCATTCATAACATTGCTTGTTTTTCCGCCAACGGCTTTTGCCGAAACAAAAACTAAAAACGGACGTAGCCTTTTCCCACTGCTTTTAATTATATAGTTGCACGGTTCGTAAAGCGATTTAGGCTTTCTGTCTTTAACAACACTTTGATATTTTTTTTCAAATTTTTCAATTGTCTGCTTGTAAAATAATTCCGGATTGAAGGTCATATAAATTCGATTTTGATAATTATTGATTTTCTAAAATAAATATATAAATATTAATTTTAGTTTTCATTATGCTATTGTTATTCTTATTTTCATAAAATGTTATTTTGTTCTAAAAAAGTAAGTTAATTTTTTGAATTTTTGAAGTGAGAAACCTAACTTCTTACAGAAGTTGGGTTTCTGCTAAGTTATTTTTATCAAAATAATTAAAAGGTAAAAAATTGAAAAAACCACATTTAAGTTTTTGGCAGATATGGAATATGAGTTTCGGTTTTCTAGGAATTCAATTCGGTTTTGCGTTGCAAAATGCAAATGTAAGCAGAATTTTTGAAACCCTTGGAGCCAACATTGATGAAATACCGATTTTATGGATAGCCGCTCCGGTAACCGGCTTAATTGTTCAACCAATAATCGGGCATATGAGTGATAATACTTGGGGCAAATTAGGAAGAAGAAGACCTTACTTTTTAGTTGGTGCAATATTGGCTTCTTTGGCGATAATTGTAATGCCGAATTCTCCCTACTTATGGTTTGCCGCCGGAATGCTATGGATTATGGATGCATCTATAAATATTTCCATGGAGCCTTTCAGAGCTTTTGTGGGAGATATGCTCCCATCCGAGCAAAGGACAGTCGGGTTTTCCATGCAGAGTTTTTTTATTGGAACCGGTGCTATAGTTGCTTCGGCTTTGCCTTATGTGATGACAAATTGGTTAGATATTTCCAATACTGCACCGGATGGAATAATCCCGGATTCTGTGAAATATTCATTTTACTTTGGAGGTGCTGTTTTTTTTCTCTCAGTATTATGGACAGTATTAAAGAGCAAAGAATATTCTCCGGAGGAATTAAAGAAATTCTCCGAAAGCAGTAATGTTGCAAAAACAATTGGCAGTAATCAAATAGATAATCGAATTGCAAGTTCCAGACTGAACAAAAACGGTATTATTTGGGTAGTTATCGGAATAGTTCTGTTATTGGTTTTTAACACATTCATTTATATGGATTATGGTCTTTTTGTACTATTCGGCGGTGTGGTAATTTTCGGGATTTTACAACTGCTCTCCGGTTTTTTGTCAAATAAAAATTCAAATTCCGGGCTTGTTACAATCATTAACGATTTGTACAATATGCCAAAAACTATGAAGCAGTTATCCTATGTTCAATTCTTTTCCTGGTTAGCCCTTTTCGCAATGTGGATTTACACAACTACGGCAGTTACAAGGCATATTTACGGAGCAACTGATACTTCTTCTGCTTTATACAATGAAGGTGCAGATTGGGTTGGCGTACTAATGGCAGTCTATAACG
>JAJRZB010000343.1 GCA_024275455.1 Bacteroidota bacterium
AGCTTAGTGAAAAGAATACTGAAATTGTCAGAGATGCCAATAAAAATAAAACAGAAAAACAATTAAAAACAATGATAATTTCTGAGGGTAAGGAAGCTTCTAAGTTAATAAGTGATTACCTGATATCTAATAATGTTCAAGTAGAATTTCCCGATATAAAAAAACTTAGTCAGGATTATGTTGTAAAAAATAAGCCTGATTTAGTTGTAATTGATATTTTAATGCAAGATAAAAATGGCTGGCAATTACTATATGAGTTAAAAACTAACAAAAATACAGCAGAAATACCGATATCAATTATTAATATGGATGAAGAAACAAACTGTGGTATGGGGTTGAACATATTAAGCTACTATAGCTCAAAAATAAATAGAAACAGTATTCATAAAGCTATTGATGATATTGAAGAAGTTGAGGGAATTAAGTTTAGAAAGGTTGTTTTTATTATTAATAACGAAAATTATGCAATCATTGAAAATGAACTATTATTTGATGAATTAAAAATTTATCAAACACAAGGAAAGACCGATGTAAACGAATTTGTAAAACAGTATGAACCGGATTTGGTTATTGTCGATTTATTTGATAGGGAGTTAGATATTTTTAGGATATTAAATGAACTTAACAATGATTTATATACAAAAGATATTCCTATAGTAGCTTTTCTCCCGGAAGTTCCTAATGGATCTGAGTTGAAAATAATTAATAACAATTTATTTGAAAATACCTTAATTGCTCAAAAACACCCTCTTGATGCTTTGAAAATTATTAAAGACCGAATTGATTTAATAGACTCCGATATATTTGAGGAAGTCCAAACTGTAACAACATTACCGAATTTGGATTTAATAGAAACTGAAATTAAAAAAACTAATAATTCTCCTGGTAAAATAAAGGTTTTAATTACCGATGATGATGATGATGCCAGGTTTACTATAGGTGAAATAATAGAATCATTTGGGTACAAAGCAATTTATGCAAGGGATGGATTTGAGTGTCTTGAAAAATTAGAATTGGAAGTTCCGGATTTACTACTATTAGATATAATGATGCCTCGTATGGATGGATTTCAAACAATTAAGAAGATACGGATGAATAAAAGATTTAATAAATTGAACATATATGCATTAACAGCTTATGCAATGCTGTCCGATAAGGATATAGTTGAAAAAAACGGATTTAACGGTTTGTTTACTAAACCGATAAATACCATAAAGTTAGAGAATAAATTAAAAGATATTTTTAGTTTAGTTTAAGTATGAATCAAAAAAAATATTAGTAATTGATGATCAACCGGATAACGTATTCCTTTTACAAGATAGATTGAACAAAGAGGGAATAAACGTTCTTACAGCATATGATGGCAATAACGGAATTAAACTTGCCGAACAGGAATTACCGGATCTGATTTTATTAGACGTAATGATGCCTGATATGGATGGATGTGAAGTCTGCACAAAAATTTCCGGTAACGAAATCACTAAACATATTCCTATTATTATGCTTACTGCTTTAAATTCTCCTGATGATATTCAAAAAGGGTTTAGCTGCGGTGCTTTTGATTATATTAAAAAGCCTTATAGTAA
>JAJRZB010000344.1 GCA_024275455.1 Bacteroidota bacterium
TACTTGATAACTCTATTAAACCAATTGAATTCATTTGCATTTTCAATTTCCTTTATAAAATTATTGCTACGCTGACTTTTAAGGTTTGTTGGGCTCAGCGTAAATCATAAAAATCTGTATTATCTTTTTTCTATTAAAATATACTCACTATTAACTTTAACTACCTCTCCGCTAATTGAGGCATGAATTTTTGCACCCAATTTACCACTCTCAATATCACCAATTAGTTCTCCCTTTTTTACTCTATCCCCAACTCCAATTACCGGACTTGCAGGTGCTCCCACATGTTGCTTTAACATAATCTTTACTTTTTGAGGTTCTGAGAAATCGTTTCTATATGGAGTGGCAACATTATACTTTTCCACATTTAATTTTTTCATCAACTGATTTATCGGTACTCTTCTTCCCTCTTTAATCGGATGAACTTTGAGTGGTTTTGTTTGCTCAAATTTAATTGAGTTTTCTCTTAAATAATCTTTACCTTGATCACAAGCTTCTCTCGGATATAAATCTTCAGGGCAAGCATAAAGCGAACATAATCCACACGAACAACAAAGATCGGCATATTGATTCCAGACTTTTTCACCTGTAGTAGTAAATCCTAGAGATCGCATAACTTTATGAGGTTGAACATCGTACCCTAAAAGGTATCTCGGACAAAATTCTGTACAATAACTACACTGGTCACAAGCTGATTTACCAATTCTATTCATACTTTCGGTCGGTCTGTCCATTCTGTTGATTAAATAATGTTCTTTTGGTAAAATGATTAAACCGGCAGTTGTTTTGGTAATTACTTCATCAAGATCAAATGTCAGTTTACCCATCATTAAGCCACTAATAAAAACTCCAAAATCCGTAACATTTGCTCCCCCGGCAAATTCAATTATTTCTCTAAAACTGGTACCAATTGGAACAAAGAATGATGAAGGATTTTTTACAGCTCCAGTAACACAAATAAATTTTTGAGTTACAGGAATTCCTTTTACTGCATTGTGAACATTGTAAAAAGTTTCAACATTGTTAACAACACAACCTACATCCAAAGGTAAACCTTTAGGCGGAATTAAACGTTTTGTAGCATGATAAACCAGCTCATATTCGTCACCCGAAGGATAAAAATCACCTAGAAAGCTCATCTCAATATTTGAGCCTGATAATTCTTTTTCAATTGCAGAAATTGCAAGTGCGTTTTTTGATTTAATTCCAAAATAACCCTTTTTAGCTTTCGTGCTCTCATACATCAATTTCATTCCGCCAACAATTTCGGGAGCATGATTTACCATTATCTCGAAGTCTTTATGTAAGAGAGGTTCACATTCTGCTCCGTTAGCCAAAATAATTTCAACCTCAGACTGGGCTTTAATATATGTTGGAAAACCGGCCCCTCCAGCTCCAACAACTCCGGCATCATATATTTTCTTAGACAAATCAAAAATTAATTCCTTTTGATTACAACAACTGTTTTATCATCTTGATATTTACTTTCCGGTGTTGAAAACTTTTGTACATCATCAATAATTGCTATAACAATTTCTTTTGGTGATTTATTTGAAAGTTTTCTAATGAGTTTTTCCAATCTTTTTTCTTCGTAAAATTGATACTTATTATTTGCAGCTTCTGTAATTCCATCCGAATAAATCACTAAAATATCACCGCTTTCAAAATTTATACTATCAGTATCATACCTTGAATTGGGAGCAGGCCCTAATAAAGGTCCGGTAGGTTTTAGATAAATCAACTTTTTCTTTCTTTTACTATAAAATATCGGTGGATTATGACCGGCATTTGCATAAAGAAACAGTCCTTTTTTATCATTTGATAACTCACCGTAAAACAACGTAGAAAATTTATCGTCACTAAAAATTTTGTTAACCAAACTATTCATTATGTTCATCATAGGCGAAATTTTAATCTGGAAATTTCCCGCCATACGCAAAGCACCTGAAATATACATTGCTTCAGCTGATGCACTTAACCCTTTGGAAGCCGCATCACCGAGAACAATTCCCAACCTTTCTTCATCGTCTCCAATTTTAATATAATCATAAAAATCTCCCCCAACAATTTCTGCAGGAATTGTTAACCCAAAAATGTCATAATTATAGAATTTATATTCGTGCTCCGGAAGTATGCTTCTCTGTAATTGTTTTGCTCTATCAATATCAGCAATTAAATGTTTCCTCGAAGATGCTAGTCTTCTTTCACGAATTTTTGATGTAAGAACAGTTGCAACTGTATTAAGGACATAGCGTAAATCACTATCAATCATTTCATCAGAACTTACTGATAATAAGTATTCGTAATATTCTTCATTACCGACTTTAATTTTATCTGCAACACCCGAAGCAGAAAATTTAATAATTCCCTTTTGAACTAATAGTTTATTAGTTTCTGTAGCAAGAATTGTCCTGTATTTTGCAACTAAATTAAAAACCGGATAATCTTTAATTGGCAACTCAAAATTCTTCTTTATTCTTTTAACCTTGCCTCGTTGATGTAAAAGCTGGTAGGATTTTTTCTTGGAATTAAACTTATAAATTCTACCACCATTAATGTTTATTTTAGCACTATCAACAAGTTGTTTTAGTACCTCTAATAATAACTCCTCCTCACTTTCAAACTGTTTGGAAGTAAGAGCATCAATGGTTTTGTAAAGTCTTTTTTGTTCCATATTCTTAAATTTGGATTTTGGTTATTTTAGCCTGGATTCTTCAATTAATAATAAAATTATTATTGAAATATAAGAAGAAAGTTGCTCAAAACAATACTAATGTCAAATTAGTCTATATAAAACTCAATAACCTTCTTAATTGTTCTCTTAGATACTTTGTTAAATTCGTCAATATTAAAAGCTTTCATAAGGCTGTTTGGGGTTGAGCGGTAAACGCCTTTTTCAACATAACCTCCACCTTCGTAAACTCCATTTTCTAAGGGGTCTTTACCTTCAATTTCAGATGGAATAACTGTATTAATATCTAATAGATTTTTCCACTTGGACTCAAAATTAACAAGCGTAGTTATATTTGCTTCCCAAGGTTCAACATCCAAAGGGTAATAATCTTGGTAGGATACTTCCGAAGTGTAATATTCATCAGCTAAACCAGCTAACCCATGTCCAAACTCATGAACAAAAATATGTTTGGATTTTGGATTATCAACAACTGTTGTTGAATAATAATTATAAATTGCTCCGCCTCCGTATTTTTCAGAATTTACTAAAATATAAATCTGGTCATACGGAACATTTGATGCATAATTTCTAACCGTTTTATTATCAATTGTCATTACATAACGTTCACTATCAAAAGTATAA
>JAJRZB010000029.1 GCA_024275455.1 Bacteroidota bacterium
GAACATATTTATCAAGAATCATTTCTAAAATTTGAACCATTGCAGCAATTACACCAATATAGGTTAGTAATCCTAAAAAAGTTAAATCAACATTTTCTAATCCTGCCCAAGCAAGTGAACCTTCTTTTAGAACATGATTATATATAAGATTGTTGATTGGCATTGTAATAGCTTGAACTACTACTACCGCAATCCCTAACCCAACTGCACTTTCTACTTTCTTAGAAATGGCCATAAATGTGCACATACCAAGGAAAAAGGCAAGTGCCATATTTTCAATAAAAATGGATTTAATAAATAAGCTTAAATAATGTTCAAACATTTTAATCCTCTTCTACTTGCTCAGGTTTGTAAGTTCTTATAACCCAAATAATCATTCCAATTAAGAAAAAAGCACTTGGTGGCATTAAAAATAATCCATTTGATGAATACCATCCACCGTCAGTATTCAATGGAAATATTGAAAATCCAAGTAATTTGCCCGAACCAAATAATTCTCTTATAAATCCGACTACTATTAAAATAAAACTGTACCCGATTCCATTTCCTATACCATCTAGAAAACTATCAACCGGTTTATTTTGAAGTGCAAAAGCTTCGGCTCTACCCATCACAATACAGTTTGTAATTATTAAGCCCACATAAACCGAAAGTTGTTTACTAATATCATAAGCATAAGCTTTAATAATCTGATCTGCTATAATTACCAGAGAAGCTATAATTGTCATTTCAACTAATATTCTTATACTGCTTGCAATATGATTTCTTACAAGACTCACAAAAAAGTTTGAGAATGCAACAACCAACGTTACTGCAATTGACATTACAATAGCAGTTTCCAATTTTGATGTAACCGCAAGTGCAGAACAAATACCCAATATTTGCAATGCAATTGGGTTGTTGTTAAAAATTGGGTCAAGGATAATCGCCTTATATTTTTTCATTAGTATTCTCCTTACTCAACTTCTCAATAAATTGTTTATAACCGGTATCGCTTAACCAAAACTTAACCAAGTTATCAACTCCCCTTGTAGTTAAAGTAGCCCCTGATAAACCATCAATCTCATATTTAAAATTACTGCTGTTACGATCGGCTTTACCTTTTAAAACCCTAATTTTCAGATTCCAATTGTCGTCAAAAGCATGTTTTCCAACCCAAAGGTGTTTCCATTTTGGGTTATCAATTTCACCGCCTAATCCGGGAGTTTCGCCATGTTCGTAAAAAGTAAACCCTTCTATTGTATGTAAATCTTTACTAAGAGCTATAAAACCATACATTGTTGACCATAAACCTTTTCCATAAATAGGAAAAATATATTTTTGAACTTCCCCATCCTTAACTACTTTATAAACTGCCATATCTTTTGGCATTCTTCTAATTCCGGCAATATCTTTATTTGGAGGAATAGATTTACCATATTTTGAACTATTAGCTAGTATTTTCACATCAAAATCTTTTAAGTTCAATACATCGTCATATTGGCTTTCCGGAATAATACTGCCATTTTCCAGATTAACAATTTCTCCGACTATATTTTTATTAAATACATCATTTACATCTATATCATCAGATTTATACAAATCACCAGCAATTAAAATATTTTTAAGCAAATCTATTTTTTTATTTTCCTCTTGAATTGGTTTTAATCCAACTGCAGCAGAAGAAACAAAAATGGCAGCTACAAAACAAATTGCAACTACAACACCAATTGTTTTAGTTATACTTTCAGATGCCATCTCTTGCTAATCTCCGTTTAATATTTTTGTTAATGTAAATTTTATCAATTATTGGAGCAAAAACATTTCCAAATAAAATTGATAACATCATTCCCTCTGGGAAAGCCGGATTAACTACTCTAACCAGAACAACAATAATTCCAATGAGCAATCCATATAATACCTTGCCTTGTTCAGTCATAGCCGCACTTACCGGATCTGTTGCCATAAACACGGCACCAAATGCAAAACCTCCGAGTACCAAGTGCCATTCCGGAGTTACTTGAAACATAGGATTGGTTGAACTTCCCACCAAATTGAAAAATAATGCGGTTCCAACCATTCCAATTAGAACGCTAAGCATAATTCGCCACGAACCGATGCCTGTAACAATTAAAATAACAGCTCCAATTAAAATCGCTAAAGTTGATGTCTCACCCATCGACCCGGGAATTAAACCTATAAAAGAATCCCACCAACTTGCCGAAACTGTTAAAGCGGTATCAGCAAATTGTGCTAAAGGTGTTGCCCTACTTAGTCCATCTACAGCAACCCAAACTTTATCTCCGGAAATTTCTGCAGGATATGCAAATAAAAGAAATGCTCTGGCGGTTAAAGCTGGATTTAAGATATTCATTCCAACTCCGCCAAAAACTTCCTTACCAATAACAACTCCGAATGAAATTCCAAGGGCAACTTGCCAGTAAGGAATGTCAGCCGGAAGAATTAACGGAAAGAGTAAACTTGTAACAAAAAAACCCTCATTAATTTCATGTTTTCTGACAACAGCAAATAATACCTCCCAGAACCCTCCAACAGCAACAGTAACTAAATAAATAGGTAGAAAATATGCTAACCCATGCATCATATTGCCTAATATTGAGCTTGGGTCAAATCCAATTCCTAAAGAATTGATAAAAAATTGCTGCCAGTTAGTCATTTCAAAATTTGACATTTTTGAAATTGCTAAGTTTGCTTGATAACCTGTATTATAGAGAGCCATTAAAACTGCAGGAAATAGTGCAATTACAACTGTCAGCATCATCCTTTTTAAATCTAATGCATCTCTAACATGAGAGGCTCTTTTAGTAACAGTTTTAGGAGAATATAAAAAAGTATCAATTGCTTCGTATAAAGGGAAGTACTTTTCTAATTTTCCTCCTTTTAAAAACTGTTTTTCAGAATCGTCTAATATTTTTCTAAGAAATTCCACTACCCTTCCTTATCAATTAAGTTTAAAACCCTTCTTAAATTATTTTCATGATCAATTTTTGACGGACAAACATATGTACAAAGAGCTAAATCTTCTTCATCCAATTCCAAACATCCTAGTTTTTCAGATTCTTCTATATCATCAACAGCAAGAGATCTTAATAGAAATGTTGGTAAAATATCCAATGGCATTACTTTCTCGTAACTGCCAACCGGTACAATTGCTCTTTCTCCACCGTTTAATGCTGTAGTAAAACTGAATTTTTTATTTTTGGAAAGACTTGATAAAAGTACATTCTTTATAGAAAAAAGATCCGATTTTGGAATTGCCCAACCAAGTAAACTTCTTTCTTCATTTTCCTTTAAAACAGTAACTTGCTGATGGTACCTTCCAAGATACCCTTCTTCCTTATTCGATTTTCTGCCGGATAAAACCGAACCGGAAATAATTCTGTTAAGCCCTTCATTAACCTCGCTTGCACAAAGCTCTTCCAAAGAAGCACCTATTCTTGTCTTAATATGTCTTGGGTTTTCTACTGCCGGTCCGCCCAATGAAATAATTCTTTCGGTATTTATTTTACCAGTAGTAAACAATATTCCAATAGAAATAACATCTTGAAGACCGATATACCAAACTTGTTTCTTTCGACCAACAGGATCAACAAAGTGAATGTGAGTACCCGGTAAACCTTTAGGATGAACACCGCTAAATTCTTGAACATTTAAATTTGCTAACTGGATATCGGGAATATTTTCACCTTTTTCCTTACACAGATGAATATCACCCTCTGTAAGTTTTGATAATATCCTTAACCCGTTTTTGAAATGACCTTCTTTACCTTCAAGTAATTTAGAAATAGAAGGTGCCAGTGGATTAGAATCTATTGCAGTAATAAAAATTGAACTTGGTTTAGTATTAGGATTTGCGACCTTGCTGAATGGACGTTCTCTAAGTGAAGTCCAAACTCCAGATTCAATAAGCTGTTCTTTAATTACTTCGGCATTAAGAGATTGTAATTCTATTTCTTGATAACTTTTAAAAGTTACTTCCTCATTACCATCTAATTTAATTACAATAGAAAGAAAAACTCTTCTTTCACCACGGTTTATTTCAATAACTTCTCCAGCTGCAGGTGATGTATATTTAACACCAGGCATTTTTTTATCAGTAAAAAGAAGTTGTCCGAGTTTAACTCTATCACCTATTGAAACTTGCAGTGTGGGTTTTAATCCACCGTAATCATTTCCTAATAAGGCAACTTTTGTAATTTTTTTGGAATCATCAAGAGAATTGGAAGGTTCTCCTTTTATCGGTAAATCTAAACCTTTCTCTATCCTAAAAACACCCATAATTAATATCTCAAATTAAAAGTTAGATTAAAATAATTGTTTGATTTGTTATGATTTGTCAATACAGTATCTGGTCACTTAATAATATAAATTTGTCCTGATAAAAATAAGGCAAACGATTAGTATAAGCAATTATTTTTTGAAATAAAGTTTTAATAATGCAAAATATTTTTTTTGTGTTATCTAAAAGTTTATTTAAGAAATATTTGAAAAAATGAATAAATTTACTACTCACTTAAAATTAGAAAACTAAGCTAATGAAAAATTTAGAACAACATTTCAAAAAATTCAGACAAAATATTATTGGGAATGACCAATATTTTGAATCCCCTTATGGGAAGAAAAAAATAATTTATGCCGATTGGGTAGCAAGCGGTAGATTATATAATCCAATTGAGAATAAAATACGAGAAACATTCGGTCCATTTGTAGCAAACACACATTCCGAAGCAAGCATTACAGGTACGTTAATGACAGCTGCATATCATAAAGCGCAAAAAATAATTAAAGAACATGTTAACGCTGGACCGGACGATATTATTATTTCAGCAGGTTTTGGGATGACGGCAGTTGTAAATAAACTTCAAAGAATTTTAGAGCTTAAAATACCGGGTAAATATCAAGATTGTATTAAACTTACGGAAAATGAAAAGCCAATTGTTTTTATCACTCATATGGAACATCATTCTAACCAAACATCATGGATAGAAACATTAGCAGATGTAAAAATTATTGAACCAAATGAGCAAGGATTAGTAAATATTGAAAACCTTAAAAAACTTTTGGAATAATTTAAAGATAGAGAAATTAAAATAGGTGCTTTTACAGCTGCTTCTAATGTTACAGGAATTAGAACTGAATATCACAAAATGGCGAAATTAATGCACGAATACAACGGCTTATGTTTTGTTGATTTTGCCGCTTCAGCTCCCTATGTTGAAATTAACATGCATCCGGAAGACCCTTTAGAAAAGTTAGATGCAATTTACTTTTCTCCGCATAAATTTCTTGGCGGACCCGGAACAGCAGGTGTTTTAATTATGGATAAAAATTTAGATAAAAGTTTAGTGCCGGATCATCCCGGAGGCGGGACCGTTGACTGGACAAATCCTTGGGGTGAACATAAGTACGTTAATGATGTTGAAGCCAGAGAAGACGGAGGTACTCCTGGTTTCTTACAAACAATAAGAACTGCTCTGGTTATTAAACTAAAAAATGAAATGGGAATTGATAATATTCTTAGTCGTGAAGAAGAATTGGTAAAAACTGCATTTGATGAATTTAGCAAAATTGATAATATTCATATTCTTGCCGGTGAAATTCAAGACCGACTTGGTGTAATTTCTTTTTACGTAGAAAATATGCATTACAATTTAATAGTAAAATTACTTAATGATAGGTATGGAATTCAGGTTAGAGGAGGTTGCTCTTGTGCAGGGACTTATGGTCATTACCTGCTTCATGTAGATCCTACCCGTTCGAAAAGAATTACCGAAAAAATTTCCCGAGGAGATTTATCGGAAAAACCCGGCTGGGTAAGAATGTCTCTACATCCAACTATGACAAATAACGAACTAATTTTCGTAATTGATGCTATCAAAGAAATAGTTAAAAATAAAGAAGAATGGAGTAAAGAATATATTTATGATGTTTCTACAAATGAGTTTTATCATAAAAACTATAAAGGTTTAGATAAAATAGTAACGGAATGGTTTGCTTGGTAGTTAACAACAAGTAAAATTATTAATTATTTTTTTTATAAAATCAGTATTTTGAGAATAATTAACGTGTGCTGCATAAAATTTTTTATTTTCTGAAGTAATAGCATATTTTTCGCCTTCCAAATTAACTAAAGATGTACAATACTTTAATCCTAACTTCTTTTGACTACCGGCAATTTTTATTTTTTCATCATTGTTAATATTATGCAACAATTCAGAATTTTTAAGTTTGCACAAATTGCATTCTACCATATTTACATCTTTAACAGCATAATCACTACTAACCTTAAAATCAAAAAATCCTAATCCTTGTTTCTCTTTATCAATTATTTTGTTTGCCATTAACAAAAATCCATTTCCGATACTTAAAATGGGCTTCTTATAGAGCTTAAGTAAATTAAAAATATTTGTTATCTGAAGTTTTCGGTATGTTTTATCAAAATTATCTATGGGAGGGAAAATAATTCTATCTGATTGTATTATTTTCGATTCTAACAATGTAAATCTGAATTCCAGATTTAATTCTTCCAAGATTTTAACTAAGAGAATGGGTTTTGTTTTATTATACTCAAGCACTGAAATCATAAAAAACTTATCGAATTATTGGATTTTTTAAACTAATTATTAGTTAATAAAAATTGAATCTAAATTTTAAATTTATTAGTAATAATATGGAATTTTACAGTAATTTATTATAAATTTATTTATAATTGTCAAAAAAATCATTTTCTCAACTTTAAAAGGGAGATTACTCTATGTCAGAAGAAAAAATTCCTGCAACAATTGGAGAATACAAGGGAAATGCAATTATCTCATTACCAGTATCAGGAAGCACAAAATATCCTTTTACTTTTGGGGTAAACAAAGCAAAGGCTATACTAGAATACTTAGACGATATCAAAAAGTTTGTTGAAGAAAATGATAAAAAAGTAGAAGAAGAAAATTAATTTATTTTTCTTCTATACCAATTAGTTTTATATCAAAAATTAAGTTTTTTCCTGCAAGAGGGTGATTACCATTAAGTTCTATTACTTCATTGGAAATTTTTGTTACTCTCACATTTAAGGTAGATCCCTCTTCACCGGGAATTTGTAAATGACTTCCTATTTTCAGATCAAGTTTTTTTGGTAATTTATCTTTGGGAACTGTGATAATAAATTCTTTTTCAATTGGTCCGTAAGCCTTATCCGGATTAAGATGAATTGTTTTTTCTTGGTTTATTTTCATTCCAATAATAGCTTCATCAATACCTTCAATTACTTCATTATTCCCTACCTTAAACTTAAGGGGCATTTCTTTATCAGATGAGTCAAAAATAGTTCCGTCTTCAAGTTTTCCAATAAAATTAACAATAACAATATCTCCTCTTTTGACAAATCTTTCTTTACTCATAAACAATATACCCCCTATTATTATAAAGCATATGCAATTTATATAAATAAAATAGTTTCTGCAAAATAAGAATTGATTGACAATTCTACTCTGTCGTCACTTTAAAAGTTCATAATTGGTAATAATATTCTGTTAGATTTTTGAGAATATTATATATGAATATGTAATAATTAACTTAATTAAATAACCCTGCTGTAAAAAAGACTTGTTCTCTTAAATATATTTTTACTTTCTCATAAGATTCTATTTAATAAAGTTATTAAAATATTTAAAAGTAATCATTTGAATTTGCTTTATAGCATAAAATATATTAAGTTACTATTATCTTATTTAAATATGAGGGAGACATGAAAACACTATTTTTCTTTCTATTTACTATGTTAATTTGGTTAAACTTAATCGCACAAGAAGATCATTCTGAAAATATCGAAGGTCCGTTTGATACTCCACAAGAGGTTACGGAAGCTTGTTTGGATTGCCATGAAGATGTTGACAAAGAAATTATGAAAACAAGGCATTGGAATTGGTTAGGTGATGAATTTATTTCTTCTCACGGAGAAAAAGTTAGAATGGGAAAAAGAAATATTATCAATAATTTTTGTATTGCAATTTCCTCTAACTGGCCTCGCTGTACAAGCTGTCATATCGGTTATGGCTACAAAGATGCTTCTTTTGATTTTACAAATGGGGAAAATATTGATTGTTTAGTTTGTCATGATCAAACCGGGACTTACAAAAAGACCCCTACAGGAGCAGGAATGCCGGATAAAAGTGTTGATTTAGTAAAAGTTGCTCAAAGTGTTGGACCAACAACAAGAGAAAATTGCGGCAA
>JAJRZB010000345.1 GCA_024275455.1 Bacteroidota bacterium
GAATTTATTTTAACATCAGCCAATATCCCTCTATTGTTAAACGGGAATAAAATATTGTTATGTTCGAGAAGATAATGTGTGAGGTTGTTTTGCGAATAACCAATTGAAAAAAAGGTTAACAATATTATAGATAGTAATTTGCTAAAAGAAGTCATATAAGTTTAAAACTCTTTTATTGAATTACAAACTATAAATACTTTGTAATATAAAGTCAATACTTAATTTTAGTAGCAAAATACTATTGACTAATTTTAGCTTTAACCCAATTTTCCAATCCTCCAAGTACAACAAGCTCTTGTGCAGCTGTTCCTACCGGACTGAAATTATATTCTTTTTCATCAAAAGTTAAAACGGAATTTTCAAAATCAATTATTGTCTTAATGTTTGTTGCAATAGTTAAATTATCCGAGCCGTATTTAGATTTTAAGTTATTAACAAGTTTTGGAATTTCGATAACCAAGAATCCGTTATTTAATGCATTACGTTTGTACGTAGTACTTGCAGAGCCGACAATAACAAGCTGAATGCCGCGATGTTTTAATGCGGTTGCAGCTTGTTCACGCGAGCTTCCGGTCCCAAAATTGTAACCTCCTACAAGAATATCGCTTTCTTTAACCAAGTTTTGAAATTCCGGATCATAATTTTCCATTGCTACTTTAGCTTGATCTTCCGGTTTGAAATCATCTATGTAAGTATATTTGCCCGGATAAATTCCATCGGTATTCATATTGTCTTGATAACAAAAAACTATATCACCGGTAATTTTTGCAGGGAAACCTTCAATAATATTTACTTTGACGGCTTGTTGTTCAGGTGGTTCATTTGTTTTTATTTGAGCATTTATTATTGTTGCATCACTATTCCAATTAAAATCAATTTTACCTTTTAATGCGGAGTAGGCTACAACAGCCGGTGATGCAAGATAAGCTTCTGCACTTGGGGAACCCATACGACCTTTAAAGTTACGGTTTGTTGCGGAAATACCAACTTCACCGTCTTCAAGTAAACCGGCACCTAAGCCAATACAAGGTCCGCATCCGGGAGGCAGCGGAATTGCCCCGGCATCAAGTAATGCTTGCCAATCGCCGCGTTTTTCACTTTCGGCTTGTACTTCGTTTGATGCCGCTGCGATGTAGAACTCAACGCCTTCAGCAATTTTTTTACCTTTAACAATTTCTGCTGCTGCGGCAATATCTTCAACTCTACTGTTAACGCATGATACAAGATATGCTTTGTTAACTTTAATTTCTTTTTTGCTTAATTTCGAAGTTGAGTTCATAACCTTAACTGAATTTGGTCCGGCAACATAAGGAGCAATTGAAGATAAATCTATTGAAAGTTCTTTAGCATAATATGCGTTTGCATCCGCTTTAAGATTTCGCAAATTGCTTTCAAGTTCGATAATCCTTTCCAGATTCATTCTTGGGTGACTGCCGTTTCCATCAGCATCGGAAGGTACTCCGGCAAGACCACGTTTTTCAATTACGGCAGCTCTGTTTTTTAACCATGTGATTGTTGTCGAATCAATAGGGAATACACCGCCGAGAGCTCCCCATTCTGTTGTCATATTAGCAATTGTTAAACGTTGATCAATAGAAAGGTGTTGAATTCCTTCTCCAACAAATTCGATTATATGATTTAACACTTCATCGTTAATGAAATAACCGCACAAAGCGATTATTACGTCTTTACCGGTTACTCCGTTTTTCAAATTTCCTTTAAGTTCAACTTTTACAACCGGAGGAATTTGCCACCAAGTTTTTCCAGTAGCCCAAATAGCAGCTGCATCGGTTCTTACAATTGGAGTTCCAAGTACTCCAAGTCCACCATACATATTTGAGTGACTATCTGATGCAACAACCATGGTACCGGGCCAGGCGTAACCTTCTTCGCACATAATTTGATGACCGATTCCGCGTCCGGCTGGATAAAAATCGCAGCCCATAGATTTTGAGAATTCTTCTATCTTTCTATATTTCTCAAGATTTTTTCCACTTTTATCTTGAATGTTATGATCGAGCGTATGAACTACTTGTCGAGGATTGGCAAACTTTGTAGCTCCGATACTTTTAAATTTAGGTATAACTGCTCCAGTGTTATCATGCGTCATTACATAAGCGGGTTGGATGGAAATAATATCGCCGCTTTTTACGGTTTGGTTCGGTTCAAGACCGACTGTAAATTTTTGTGCTATTTTTTCTATTAGGTTTTGTGACATATTTGTTCCTTATTTGCATTCAAAAAAATGAAAAAAGAAGAGTCATTTCGAAAAGAGTTCCGAATGTTTTTTTTCGGAATGATTGAGAATCTCACAATTTTGTAAAAAAAAAGATTTCTCACATTCAGTCGAAATGACAATCTCATGCAATATTTTATAAGTTTTAAACAATAATTTTCATATTAAAAAATATTACAACTAATGCATATCAAGTATTCTAGGATCTACTCCTAAACATTTAAACACTTAACGTCTTGAAACGGTTCAAAACTAACAAAATCAGCATGATGTACAATAATCGATTCTATTGTTCTTTTTCCCAAATTGCCTTCTTTAGAATGATATGCTATGATATGTTGAATATCAAACGGTAAACCGAATCTATCTGCAATTGAACCACCGCTAAACGGATGACGGAGTAATTTTCCGTCTCTGCTTGTTCCTAATTGACCATCGGTAATCTCATATTCTAAAAGTTTACCTACATCAATTAGTATTGCCCCCGAAATTAGGTGATCCCAATTTATTTTAACTTTAAAATTATCTTCCATTCTTTTAGCAATATCTATTGAAAGTTGCACGGCGGTTCTTTTATGATTCATAAAAGTGATATCGGTATTATCAATTAACAAAGAAAAAGGAATCTTTTCTAAGTCTTCCGGTTCAAGAGGTGAATTTTCAATTGCATATTCCCAACATTGATAAGTTTTTTCTTTTATGTCGTTATCTTTTATAAGCTCAATTTCCGGCCAAATGTTTTTTATTTTTTGTCGCATTGTTTTCTCCGTTAAAAGTGAAAAGTCAAAAGTGAAAAGTCAAAAATAACAAATGAAAAAAGTGAAAAATAAAAATCAAATTCATTTAAGCATACTTGAAAGCATTGCAAAAACTTCATTACTTAATTGTTTAATTTCATTAAAATCCGATTTTATATAGCCCAAAGCAACGGCAATATCAATTTATGTATCCAATTCCACAAGCGATGATCTGGAAATTTCATAAAACCGTTTTCTTTCAATAGAAGATTTTCTCGAAGAACCTTCGGCTATATTGGAAACAATTGAAATAGCCGCTCTTCTTATTTGAGAAGTTAAACCATAAAGTTATGATTTAGGAAAATCTAATGTAAGTTTATAGATGAGTTTTACCAACTCAAAAGATTTTTTATAAACTTCTAACTTTTTATGATTTAACTCCAACATTATATCTTTTCACTTTTCCGTTTTCACTTTTCACTTTTGACTTTTAAAGTTTTTCAATTACCGCATCTGTCATTTCTTGAGTTGTGCAAGCTCCTTTTTCAAATACATCCGGTCCGCCTCGTAATTTCATCATATCATAAGTTTTTACTTTACCTTCTTCAATAACTTCTGCAATAGCTTTTCTAATTCTATCTGCTTTTTCATTTTCTCCTATATGGTCAAGCATCATACAGGCACTTAAGAACATTGCAATAGGATTAACAATACTTGGTTTTAACTCTTGATATTTAGGAGCTGAACCGTGAGTAGGTTCAAAGACAGCAACTTCATCACCTATATTTGCACTGCAAGCAAAACCAAGTCCGCCAACAAGACCGGCAAAGCCATCGCTAATAATATCACCGAACATATTTTCTGAGACAATGACTCCGTAGTTTTCAGGGTTTTTCGTTAACCACATCATTTGTGCATCTATATTTGTGTCCCAAAGCTGAATATCGGGAAATTCGTTTGCAATTGCTTTACCGATTTTTAAATACATTCCGGAAGTTTCTCTAAGTACATTTGGTTTTTCACAAACAGTCACACTTTTATAACCAAACTTTGTAGCATATTCAAAAGCAGAACGAATAATCCTTTCCGTAGCTTTTTTAGTTACAATACGAGTTGAGATTGCCATTTCTTCACTGGGAACATCTTTAAATTTTTTCATTTTAGGATGAGTTTCTAAAGCATCTCTAACCTGCTTTGGTGGATTTGTCCATTCGATACCACCGTACATTCCCTCTGTGTTTTGTCTGAAAATTACAGCATCTACTTCAGGCTCTTCATAACCTCCTTTGCCATCTTGCCTGATAAAATTTAGTGGGTTACCTTTGAAGGCTTTACAGGGGCTAATACAAACATCCAAATTAAAATGTTGACGTAAACCAACAATTGGACTAAAATAAACATAACCTTTATCGTGTAACGAAGGATCGAGTTCTGCAGCAGCTTCGTCCTTAGGCTTACTTGTTATGGCACCAAACAAACCGATTTTATGTTCTTCCAAGAGGTCAATAGTTCTTTTTGGAAGAGCGTTTCCTTCTTTTTGCCAAAATTCCCAGCCGATATCTCCGTGCACATAATTTGCTTTAAATCCGGCTGCTTCAAGTAATCTGATTGCCTCGGGTAATACTGTTTTCCCTATTCCGTCTCCGGGTAATGATACGATAGTTCTCATAAATATTCCTTAACAAATTGTTGAAAATTATCTGGTAAACATAGATAGAGTTATAATATTTAGCAAGAAATTGGTAAGAAAAAGCTAGAGTTTTTGGCTACAGAACAAAATCGATTTGCATGCTAAAACGATTATTAATATTTCCTTTAATTTCTCCCAATCCATTGCCAAATGAATTGATGTTAGACTTGTAAGTCTCTGAGTATCTTGCAGAAATTTTTATTTTGGGAGTTGGCTGATAATTAATAATAAAATACCACCTAAAACCATTGCCAAACATTGGCAAGTTAGTTAAAAGTCCCCTTAGATTATTTTCAAATTCGTAAATTCTTGAGTCATACGTTTTGGTATCGAAGAAAATAATCCTTCCTATAAAACTAAAGTTATCCGAAAACAATTTTATATCTTGAAGAGTTAAAAACCCATATTCGTTATCATTTCTTTCTTCAACTTTTACTATTTCCACCCTGTTTTTACCAAAAATATTTTTTGATAATTTATAGGATAATTCTAAGCGGCAGTTATTTTTTATGTTATCCGTAATAATTATATTTTTAATACCAAATGCTAAGTTTTCCTTTACTTCTCGCTTATATTTTAAATTTAACAGCAAATTCTTTTCAAGTGAATATTTGTAATCCAATAGAAAATCGTTACCTGAAGTAGGAAAACTTGATGTGTAAGTGGAAAAAGTTTGTTTGAATAAATCATAATAAACATTAAATGTACCGTAAGTTGTTTTCCATTTTATTCCTGTATAAAAACCAAATTCATTTTGTGTAGAACTTTTTTCTCCGAAACCGTTTGAATACAGATTATAATAATTCCTCGGGTAGCTTCTTATGGAAGTTGTAAAAGTTAAAGATTTATTAAAGAAGAAGTAAAGGTTGTTAATTGAAGCAACAGATGTTCCGTTATAAGAAAACTCGCCGCTTAAGGAAATATTTTTTACGTAAAAATTATATGCTGCTGATGTAAAAGAAAATTTATCTCCGGAAAGCGCAAAATTATTTTTGTAATAAAAGGGAGGGGTAAATTTAGTTCGATAATGTAACAAACTAAGAATTAAAAAATCAGATAAATCTATATTTATTGAAGTCCCAAAACTAATAGCAGTTGTGTTGTCTTTTTTTA
Organism: Bacteroidota bacterium; assembly: GCA_024275455.1. Taxonomy (GTDB): domain Bacteria; phylum Bacteroidota; class Ignavibacteria; order Ignavibacteriales; family Melioribacteraceae. The sequence continues at coordinate 5,777 of JAJRZB010000345.1, forward strand.
ACAGTTCGTTTTCCGTTCTGTGGTAACCTGAAACATATAAATTTAATATTGATGTTAAATCATAAAGAGTTGCATCAATTTTATTTTGTGAATAAAAAGCAGAGAGTTTTATTACACCAAAATTTACTGTTGAAGCAGCGCCGCGGAAAAAAATGTTTTCATCGCTTGATGAATAGGGAATAAAATTTCTGGCACTTTTGTTTAGAGAGGCAGTTGCATCTGTTCCTTTGGAAAAGGCATAAGGACTCCAAACGGCAAGACCCTGACCAAATTCGAAAACATAATCTCCGGCAATAATATTTTTGATTATTCCTTTTGATTTATATTGAAAAAATCCGGAATAAAAATCAGTATAAGATTTTTCACCGGCATCTTTTTCAATAAGCCCGCCTACTTTAAAATTATTATAACTTGCTTTTAATCTTTGGTAAGATTTTAATTTACTCCCAAGATATTGTTTTGTTAAAAATCCTTTTTTGTTTTGTAAATCGTTTATAAAACGTGATATTAAATGCACAGTGGTTTTTGGACCGGGTTTTACAATTTTTATGGGGGAAATTTTTACAAATGGTGTTAACAGTAAAAGTATATCGGGGTCAATACTTTTAATAAGTTTAAGTTCATCAAAATTTTTAATTCCTTTGTTTTTTTTGATAAATCTTAAAATTCTTTTATCACTTAAAGTTGGTAAAAACGGGAGTGCAGATAAATCATCTAAAGTTGCAGAATTTAAATCAATTGGATTTGAGATTAGTTCGTCAAATAGTTCATAAAGTTGAGAATCATCTTTGTCTTCTGTAACATCTTCTAAATATTGAAATATTTTGTCGTTTAGAATTTCGGTTGAATCTACTTGTGCTAGTAAATTGGGGGATGAAAACAATGTAAAAACTATGCTAAATAATAAAAAGTAAAAACGAAAAGAGTTTTCTTGAGAGTATATAATTTTGTTATTCTGAGTAGAGACTTTTTCTGTCGCAATGAAGAATCTCGATGTTGTTTGAGCTTTAGATCTTTCGATTGTAAAGGACAATTCTTCGATATGACAACTATTTATATCCAAATTGCATAAAATCTGTTTAGAAGCATAATATCCGGAGAAACACATATTCATTCTTTTGCAGAATTAAAATTTATAATAATTCCAACTTGATGCGTAAAACCTAAATCTTGATGAGATGTAACAGCATAGTCAAGGTTAAAATAAGAATAATTTATTCCTAATCCGGCGGAGTAAATGCTCGGTTCACTTTGTATTCCGAAACGAAGAGTTAAAAACTTAATACCCGGGTATTCAATTCCAAAATGTAAAGAAAAGGGAAAATAGAGTTCCTTTTGTAAAGCTAAAATTAAATAAGTTTGTTTAATTATTTGATAACTTGTCCCAAACGAATATTGAAGAGGTAAATTAATTTCACTATTTGAAACCCTTAACGGATTTAACACGGAAAAACCAAGCGAAAAATTTTGTGTAAAATTGTAAATTCCACCCAACGAGATATTAAACGTCCCTCCGGTTCCATAATTTTGAATTTTCACAGTTTGATAAAAAACAGAAAAACCAAACGAAACATTTGGTGAAAAATAATTTGAATAGGCAAGTTGAAATTTGTTTTCTTTATAAAGTTCAAAACCGTAGTTCATAAATCCCAAACCGAAATTACCAATAGATGTCGGTTCGTTATAAGCCAAATACCCGGTTGCCAATTCTTTAATACCAAATGGAGAAGGGGAGAAGAAAATTCCGAATTCTCTTTGTTTAATTTGAGATAAACCGGATGGGTTATTAAAAAGTGAAAAAACATCATTACTTAAAGCTATATCTGAATTTGCTAATGCTATTTGCCTGGCTCCGGCAGAAGATTGTGAAAAGCAAAACTCGGTAAAAAATAGTAAAATAGATATGATTAAATATTTGACCATAACTTAAACAATAATTTACTTATAATTTACAATTTAAGGAAATTAAATTCTAATTAAAATTAGTCAAAATATTATTTATGGAACTAAACATTAAAATCTTGGTATATAAACTATTAAGAAGTAAATTTGAACGAATTTATAAATCTGTAAACTGATATGATTCATAAAATTCAATTGTATAATATTGAGTAAATATTTATCTTATCTTTAGAAATCGAATAAAATTTGAGAATACAAAATGAAAAAAATAGTTTTTTTATTTATCCTTTTTAGCAGTGGTTTTATTTTTTCTCAAGAGTTAAATGCAAAAGTAACAATTAACATTGAGCAACTAGAAACTTTAGCCAGAGAAAATTTAGAAGGTTTTGCTGAATATCTTGAAGACTACCTTAATAATAATAAATTTGCCGGAGATGATTGGGAAGGCGAACCTATAGATTGTAATTTTTCGATATTTTTTACATCAGCAGGTAATAATCAATATGGAGCGCAAGTTGTTGTTACAAGCAGCAGACCGGTTTATAATTCTAATCAAAAATCTTTGATGTTAAAAGTTCAAGATCCAACTTGGAAGTTTACTTATGAGAAAAACCAAACATTGTATTTTAGTCCCACAGAGTTCCATCCATTACTTAGTTTTTTGGATTACTATGCTTATTTAATTATCGGGTTGGATATGGATTCGTATGAACCCCAAGGTGGAACGGAATATTTTAAGAAAGCATTAGATATTGCTGTTTTGGGATCCAATAGTGCTTACTCAAAAGGTTGGGCATTTGAAACTTCCACATATAATAAAAGAGGATTGGTGGCGGATTTATTAAGATCTAATTTTCAGCAGTTTAGAATAGATTTTTATGATTATCATTATAATGGACTGGATGTTTTAAATGAGAATAGGGAAGAAGCAGTTAAGAATATAATAAAATTAGTTAGAAATTTAGATGGAATTTTCGATAAAATAAATAGAATGAATGTTTTAATGCGTGTTTTCTTTGATACTAAGCACAAAGAAATATTTAATTATGTAAAAGATTATCCTGATAAATCAGTACTTGAAACACTAAAAAAAATAGACCCCTCTCATACATCAACTTATGATAAGGGTTTGGAATTCTAAAGATCTTTTTGGTATACCCTATATTTTTTATAAACTTCTCCGTTCATAGCTTTTGCTCCGCGGGTCATCATTTCATTGTCTTCTAAAATCCAACTGGCTTCACCTTTAAGTATTCCAATTTTTTCAGCTCTTTTAGCTATTTCATAATAAAATACAGCGTCTAATCCTTTCTTTTGGTATTCCGGAATTAGCCCAAGTGTAATTATTCTTGCCCAAGAGATCTTTTTCTTTTGTGTAAATAACTTAATAAAACCGAAAGGCAAAAGCCTTCCGTTCATATTGATAAAAATTTCATTATAATCGAGCATGCCTAAAGCAAAACCAACTACTTTACCATCAATTTCACCAAAAATTACTATTTCAGGCTGAATTAATGGTTTTAAGTTTTTTGCAAGAGCGTCAATTTCATCTTCTGTCATTGGCACAAATCCCCAATTAGGTGCCCAAGCTTTATTATAAACATACTTTACTAATTCCAACTCTTTTTTAAAGTTCTTCATATCTACCGAACGAATTTTTAACCCTGCTCTTTTCTTAGCATACTCAGCAACTCTAACTAATTTTTCTGAACTTAACATTTTTGAATTATCAATTCTATAAGCGAGTAAATCTTTTATTTTCTTTAATCCGTAATTATCCAGTAAGTCCATATAATATTTAGGATTATAAGTCATCATCAATCGTGGCGGATCATCAAATCCTTCAATAAGTAAAGCATATTCATCATTACTTGAGGGATTTGCTGGACCGCGCATTGCTGTTAATCCTTTATCTTTCAACCATTTCTCAGCAGTGGAAAGTAATTGATTCGCAACTTCTTGATCATTAATTGATTCGAAAAAACCAAAAAAACCTATATTTTCCTCGTGAATTCTATTATGGGTATCATTTTTAATCGCAGCAATTCTGCCCACTAATTCTCCGTCTTTTTCAGCGAGAAACATTTCCATATCTGCTTCCTTAAAAAAAGGATTTTTTTCTTTATTCAGAATCTCTTTTTTTTCCATCAAGAGTGGAGGAACCCAATTCGGATCATTTTTATAAATTTTCCAGGGGAATTTTATAAACTGGTTAAATTGTTTTTTGTTTGTTACTGGTTTAACGGTAATATTATTCATTGTTTTCTCCAAAAAAGAAAAGCACACTTAAATTAAGTATGCTTTTACTCTATCAATTCTATTTAAATTAAGCCTAATTTCTTTACGACTTTTTCAAAAGTTTCAATTATTCTATCTAAATGATGATCTTCGTGGGTAGCCATGTAACTTGTTCTCATCATTTGTCTGCCGGGCGGTACACCGGGTGGAACAAATACGTTAACAAAAATTCCTTCGTCATACAACATACGCCACATACCTAAAGCAATCTCATCGTCTCCAACTATGACAGGAACAATACCGGTCCTTCCGTCGATAACATTAAATCCAGAATTCATAAATCCATCTCTAATTCTTTGGGCATTTCTTATAAGTCTATCTACTCTTTCCGGTTCTTCTTCTAAAACCTCTAATGCAGCCAAAGCAGCGGCAACAGAAGAAGGAGTTGGCGATGCACTAAAAATAAGTGCTGGAGCAAAATGCTTAATGTAATCAATTACTTTTGCGTCTCCAGCAACAAAACCGCCAAGAGATGCAAAGGTTTTACTGAATGTTCCCATAGTTAAATCTACTGCATCCACTAAATCAAATTCACTTGCTGTTCCTCTGCCGCCCTTTCCAATAACTCCGACAGAATGAGCATCATCAATTAAAATTTTTGCATTATTCTCTTTTGCTAATTTAACAAGTCTTGGCAAATCAACAATTTCACCTCCGGTACTAAAAACACCGTCACTAATTAGTAATTTTGGTTGGTCTTTTGATAATTTGCTAAAGATTCTTTCCAGATCATCCATGTTGTTATGTTTGTATCTTGAAATATCAACACCGGCTCCTTTTGCAATAAAATTTCCGGCAACTATACAAGCGTGGTTATCCTTATCGGAAACAATATGTTCACCTCGTTGAGCAAGCGTAGGGATAATAGCTTGAGCAGTTTGGTAACCGGTACTTAATAACAAAACAGCTTCTTTCCCAAGAAATTTAGCAAGTTTTTCTTCCAGTTCTACATGTAAATCAATTGTACCTGTTAAATATCTGGAGCCGGAACATCCTGTTCCATATTTGTGAATGGCGTTGATAGCGGCTTCTTTTACTTTAGGGTGAGCTGTTAAACCCAAATAATTATTTGAGCCAGCCATAATTACTTTTTTCCCTTCAATAAAAACTTCAGGTCCCTCGTTTTCTTGAATTTCTCTAAAGTATGGGTATACACCCATTTTCTTTACATCGTCAGCTCTGGTAAAATCATAACATTTTTTAAAAAGATCCAATATCTTCCTCCGATTTATATATTTCTAATTTCTTATATTTCAGTATGTCATTTATTTAGACACAAAAATCTATAATTATATATTACTAAAATCAAATTAAAATCTAAAATGGAAAATAACAAAATTGCAGTTGTAACAGGGGGAACAGGATTTGTCGGAAGCCATCTTGTTGACTTACTTTTAACTGAAGGCTTTCGAGTAAGATGCATTGTAAGAAAATCAAGCGATTTAAAATGGCTGCAAAATAAGGATGTAGAAATTTTTGATTCAGGATTGTTTGATAAAGAAAAATTAAAATTAGTAATTAAAGGAACAGATTATTTATTCCATGTTGCCGGAGTTGTCAGATCAAAAAATAAAGAAGGGTTTTATAAAGGTAATGTGGAAACAACGAAAAATCTTTTAGAGGTAACTGCAGAGGTTAATCCCGATATTAAAAAGATTGTAATTGTGAGTAGTTTAACAGCGTGCGGTCCTTCTTTAGATGGGAAACCTTGTACCGAAGAAACCGAGCCTCACCAGATTACTACTTACGGAAGAAGTAAATTAGCCGAGGAAAAATTAGCTCAGAGTTTTATGGATAAACTTCCGATAACAATTTGCAGGGCTCCTGCAATTTATGGTGAAAGAGAAACGGATATTTATGCAATGTTCAAGGGTTTCCAAAAAGTAATTATGACTTTAGTTGGTTTTAATACAAAAAAATTGAGTTTAATCCATGGTAGAGATTTCGTTTACGGTTTGTATTTAGCAGCAATTTCTGAAAATACAGCAGGTGAAATTTATTTTATTAGTTCGGAAGAAATTTATGATTGGAATATTATTAGTGACGAGATGGAAAAAGCTATTGGTAAAAAAGCATTAAGAATAAGAATCCCTCATTTTGTAATTTATGCTATTGGTGGAATATCTCATTTTTTTAATTTTTTCCTTTCTAAACCTGCTACTTTTAATTTGGAAAAAGCTAAAGATTTTGTGCAGGATAATTGGACGTGCGATACTTCGAAAGCTAAAAAAGACTTCGGCTATTCCCAAAGAATATCACTTTCCGAAGGGATGAAAAGTACTGTAGAGTGGTATAGAGAACATAAATGGTTGTAGTTAATTTTCACTTTTGAAAATAATAAGTGAGATTTACAATTATTACAATCTGAATTCCCAAATCCGATTAATGGGTATTCTAAATGAAATATATTTGCCAAATTTGAAACCAATTTACATTCATTTTCCTTTGTTGCGTTAGGGAAAATAAATATTCGTTCTAATTTTATTTCACTACGAGTTGTTAAATAATCTATATGCCAATGCAGTTTTTTATTTTTTGTAATGTGTCTTTCTATTCTTTTAATGAAATTTTTCTGGGCACTTCCAACGTAAAATAAATAACCTTTTGGTAAAGTTTTATCGGCAAATTTTTTATGGTTTAGTCGAATTGTTGTTGGAGAAAATAACTCTAAAATATAAATACCCTGATTACTAATTTGCTTCTGCACCTTCTCTTATCCAAGTTTTTATTCCCTCAATCTGATTATCAGTAAGAGGTGGTACAGGTCCGTAAGGAGGAGGCATGGTATTTACATATCCGAATTTCGGATCAATTGTCCAAACAAGAAGACTGTTTTCCGGCGAACCCCTTGAAATTATATTTGGGTCTGCTGTAGCGCCTGCCCAGCTTGTTAAATCTAAACCAGCTTTCCTTGAATAAGAATCATGACAATCAGTGTTAGTACACCTGTTGTTAAAAATAGGTTGTATATATTCTGAGTAACTTACATTTTTTTCCGGAATAACAACCGAGTCTATATAATTACTTGTTAATGTATCATCACAAGCATTAAAGAGCAGCAGGGGTACTGAGACTAAAAAAAAGATATTAAATTTCATTGAAAAATAATTATTATTATAATCTTATAAAGTTAAAAGCTTAGTAGCATTAAATCAATTACAAAATCTTTGACTTATGGAACAATTATTTAAATATTATGTTAAAAAAATAATTTTTTGCTAGCTATATTAAATAAATATGTTTTAATAATATTATGTTTCAAGTATATTGCAATATGTAATTATACCAAAATGTAAAGATTGTGATTTAAAGCACAATTTTATTTTAATGTTGCAGTTTCTTGTTTGTATTACTTTTAATTCCCTGAATAAAATAAATTTTTTAATAAAAGAAAATTAAAAATGAATTCTAAATTATTTACAAAAATTGTAGTGTTATCCTTATTCTGGGTGAGCACTATTTTAGCACAACCATATATAATATCCGGGAATACCGGAGTAGGTAATGCGACATTAAGTTGGACAGACGGAACATCTCAGACAACAACATCAGATGTAAACGGAGATTATTCGATAACTGTTTCTGACGGATGGAGCGGAACTGTAATCCCAACAAA
>JAJRZB010000346.1 GCA_024275455.1 Bacteroidota bacterium
TAATTATACAGTAAGCCAAACAATTGCAAACTTGCTTGATAATGCTATAAAATATACTTCCAAGGGAAAGATTACTGTTTTAACAGAGAAAGAAGAAAATTATTTAATTGTTAAAATTGAAGATACCGGAGTAGGAATCAGCAAAGAATATTTACCTAATTTATTTGATAAATTTTCTCAAGAAGAAGCCGGTTATACCAGACGTTTTGAGGGAAGCGGACTTGGTTTAGCCTTGGTAAAAAAGTATTGTATAATTAATAACATCGAAATATCCGTAAAAAGCGAAAAGGGTATTGGAACTACTTTTACTCTAAAACTAAAACAATAACAATTAATACACAAAAAAAAATATATATGGATTTTTGGGATAATAAATTTTCTTCCAAAGAATATATTTACGGTGAAAAACCAAATATGTTTTTTAAAGAAGAAATAGAAAAATTAAACCCGGGCACTTTACTGCTTCCTGCCGAAGGTGAAGGAAGAAATGCGGTTTTTTCTTGCCAATTAGGCTGGAAAGTTCTTGCTTTTGACAACAGTTCTAACGCCAAGGAAAAGGCCGAAGACCTTGCACGGAAAAATAATGTTACTTTTGAATATCAACAAAAAACCTTTTATGAGTTTGATTATAAACATAATTTTTTCGATTGTATCGGTCTGATTTTTACACACATTAATGCTGATTATAGAAGGACTCTGCACAAAAAACTATTAAAATATGTAAAACCGGGGGGATCTATTATTCTTGAAGGTTTCTCTAAAAAACAGCTTAATTACAATAGCGGCGGTCCTAAAAATATTGAAATGCTCTTTTCGGCTGAAGACCTTAAAAAAGACTTTAAATCTCTTTCGAAATTAAAAATAGAAGAAGTTGAAATAAGCTTACACGAAGGAAATCACCATAGAGGGATAGCTTCCGTAATAAATTTAGTGGGTATTAAATAGTTTTATAAAACTCTTCTAAATTTCTATATACTTTACTTCCGGTTTTTAATAATGTTTCATACGGTTGATGACCGGCAGCAATTAAAACACAATCAGCTCCAATTTCTTTTGCTACATCGTAATCGTGAACAGTATCTCCAATCAGCAGTGTTTCTCCATGACCATTGCCCAAAACACTCATCAGCTCTTTTCCCAAGTGAAGTTTACTTGCCGCATAAATATTATCCAAACCAACCACATGATCTAAATATTTATCTAAACCAAATTTATTAACCATAGAATTTAGGTTATCTTGTTTATAGGCGGAAAGTATGGATTGACCTACTCCACTCCGCTTAAATTTTTCCATAACCTCAATTAGTCCTTTATGTAAGGAGCATTCATATTTTCGTTCTTCATATTCATCCATCCATTCTTTACCTATTTTTTCAAATGATTCATCCTTAAAATTAAATCCTGCTGCAATGTAATAATCTTTAACGGGAATAGTAAAAATCGATTTATATTTTTCCACTGTAATTGTTGGAATATTTTTTCTTCTAAAAAGATTATTGCCCACATCCACGCAAAGCTCAACATCATCTAGAATTGTTCCGTTCCAATCCCATACAATATGTTTGTATTTATTAATCATTCTAATATAAAAGATATTATAAAATTATGTCGTTCCAAAATTTTCTAATGTCCTTTGCCGTAATTTTTTTCTCCCGCAGTAATTTCAACCCTTAATTTGTTTTCATCGGGAGGCAGCGGACATGTTGCATATTTTGTAAATGCACACGGAGGATTATATGCGTTGTTAAAATCCAAAATAACATTATTGTTTGAATCTGGACCATCTACATATAAAAACCGACCTCCACCGTAAGTTTCTGCTCCGCTTGTTAAATCTGCAAAAACAATAAATAGTCCTTTGCCTGCCTGTGTTGGAGAAAGGGAGTAGTCTTTATTATCAATTGCAAAGTTAAGAGTTCCAAAAATTTCTTCCTCTTCTATAGTTCCAATAATAGTTGGTATTGCTATTTTTTTAGGTTTATCAAATGCCACATACTTTGCTTGTATTTTCCACTTTTTATTAATGGGAAATCTTTCAATTCCTTCAAATTCAGTTAAGAGTTTCACTTCTAAGTTACGAAGCCTTACTCCGTATTTTTCACCTCTTTTAATAATAAACCACCTTAGTGAATTGAGAGATAAAACAGTCGGATCACCTGAAATATCATTTTTCATAACAATTTTTTTTACTGGTTTATCATTAAAAGTTACGTTTACATTTTCATTAATAGACGTTGTAATTACAGAATCTTTTTTAACTATTTTACCAATAAATGCGGGTGATTGATCCGAAGGAAATTGTATATCATTAGAAGCATCTGATCCAAAATTATTCTCACCTTCTTTTAACCAAAATAATCCGACTAAATTTAACCAACCGGTTTCTTTTTTTAAATTAGTTATTCTTTTATTATGCCAATTCTCTATTTCAGTTTTGTACTTATCGGATACCCTAACGGTTTTCCCTTCTTCACATGAAAAAAAACTAAAAATTAAAAAACCTAATAAAATAACTTTAATAAAGTACATGCTTTCCTTTGATTTAACTTTTTATTTATAATTATAAATTATAATGTAATTATTTTGATTTCAACTCAAAAGATTTTGTAACTTAACTCTGTTTGAACTTTATTATGTAAATGTAATATTGCTATTGACGCAGCACTGAATTTTTCTTACATTCAATTATTACATTAAATTTTCTCTTTACAAAAGCTACGGAGGAAAGATGAACATGTTTAACCTTTCCGAAAAGAGTATGCTTCCCCCCATCCCCTGAACAATCTTTCATAGAAATTAATGTATAAAATAATATTGTTAAAATTAAAGAACAATACTAAGATAATTATTAAGAACAAGTATTAAAATAAACCTCAGCCGGAGTTTTGTAATTAAGAGATTGATGAGGTCTTTTATAATTATAAAAATTAAAATATTCTTCAATA
>JAJRZB010000347.1 GCA_024275455.1 Bacteroidota bacterium
AAAAATAAACCTATTGAAATTGTTGTTGCTTATATTGTTGGTGAAGGTTCTTCCCCGCTTGAATCATTAAAATTTGCAAAAATTAATTCGAGAAAAGTTCAATTTTTATTTGATAATAATTTATTTGAAAAAGATTTGCAACCGGTTACTGAGCCACCGGAACCAAAATTAAATTATGATTTTGTACTTTATCAAAACTATCCAAACCCGTTCAATCCTACAACAAACGTTAGGTACACCTTAAAAAACAGCGGTCTTACATCTCTAAAAGTTTATGATGTACTGGGTAAAGAAATAAGTGTTTTAGTTAATAAAGAACAATCAGAAGGAATTTATAATATTGAGTTTGATGCTTCCACCCTTCCTTCCGGAATTTATTTCTACAAACTTACACAAGGTGTATTTACAGAAAGCAAGAAGATGGTAATACTTCGCTGACAACAATTTTCTGATGGTTTTTCTTCCTAAATGTTTCAAAAGATGTTAAGTTTACTTTTCGAATATTTTTAAAAATAGTTGGAATTTTTTAATTATTAGGAACTTTTATGGAAAAATCAATCTCTCGTCAAATCTCTGAATTTGCAGTTAATTTAAAGTACGAAGACTTACCAAAAGAAGTAGTTAACGAAGTTAAAAGATATTTATACGATTCAATAGGCTGTGCATACGGAGCAACAAAAACCAAAGACGTTAATATCATTCAAGATATCTACAAAGATATGGGCGGAAAGGAAGAAGCAACAGTTATCGGCTTCGGAGATAAGATGCCGGCTGTTAATGCAACTCTAGTAAACTCCCTAATGGTTCGTGCTCTGGATTTCAACGATATCTATTGGAAAGACGATCCTTCACATCCATCGGATATTATTCCCGCTGTATTGTCTGTAGGAGAATTGGTTGGTGCTTCGATGAAAGAAGTTATAGTGGCAATTGTTCTTGCTTACGAATTTGAACAAAGACTTTGCTTATTTGCAAAACCCGGTGTTCGCGAACGTAAATGGCATCATGCAACATTAACGCAATTTGTATCTCCAATTGTTGCGGGTAAACTTCTCGGTTTAACTGTTGATGAGATGGTTAATGCAATTGGAATTAACGGTTCGCACAATCACACAATAGGATGTCCGACAGCCGGAACTTTAACAATGATGAAAAATACGGTTGACCCAATGGCTGTTCAATCCGGTGTGTTTGCCGCTTTGATGGCAAAGAAAGGTTTCAGCGGCACCGAAAAAGTATTTGAAGGTAAAGAAGGTTTTATGGATGCGTTCATCGGATGGAATGCAAAAGAAGCAAAGGAAAATCCAACCGAAATGATGGGACGCGACGGTGTTTCCAAATGGTCTTGGGATGTTGATGCTCTTGTCGGCAATCTTGGAGAAAACTATAAAATTATGGAATGCGGAATGAAAGCTTTCCCCACAGAAGCATTAACTCACACTCATATTTCTTGTGTGTTAAAAGCTATGATAAGCAATGATTTAAATTACAAAGATATTGAATAAGTAAAAGTAACTGCCTTTGCTCAAGCTTATGATATTCTCTTTGACCCGGCAAAATACAGACCAGAATCGAGAGAAACTGCTGATCATTCACTTCCCTATTGTTTAGCAGCTGCTATAGTTGATAAAAAAATTACAACACAATCTTTTTCAGATGAAAAATTAAAAGACCCTAGAATTTTTGAAGTAATTGATAAAATAAAAGGTGAACCCTCAATAGAGTTTGAGAAAATGTTCCCAGCAAACCAACCTTCTAAAGTTGTAATAAAAACAAAAAACGGCAAAGAATATTCGGAATACTTGGAATACCCCAAAGGTGATCCTAGAGAACCAATGACAATAGAAGACTTGGATAACAAATTCAGTGCGTTATCTTTAGATCTATTTGGAGAAGAAAAACATAAAGAAATAAAAGATGTAATTTTCAGTTGTGAAGAAATAGATACAAAAGAGTTTATTAGTAAATTAATTATTTAGATACATTTTATTAAGTTAATAAGAAATGTATTTTACTATTGTAATTGTATATTAGTGTACGCCATTTTATGCCGAATGAAAGTGAGTATGAGAAATTTCACAATATATTTATTTGATATGAAATTTAAGACTAAACAATACATCAATAACAATAATAATTTTACTTTCGAAAATGATAAGATTGCAATTTTTCGTACTGTATTTTTATCGAAAGAATATTCTTTCAGTTATATTATAGAACAGAGATTTCTCACCCAACACCCATGAAGGGATGCCGATGGCAAAAACGTTGGGATTAGAAATGATAAATTATTGTATTCCAAAAGTACTTTTATTTGGAATACAATAATTGAATAATCACATACTTTAATTATTAATAACTTAGTATTTTAATTATGAATAAGTCATCAGCAGGTAAACGTGGTCCAAAAGTTCGTTCGGATTGTTACATAGAAATAACGAAGAAAAGATCCGGAGGAATTAGACTTAACCTTAAAAGTAAAGTTCAGTCAATGTATGGAACGCAGATAGAAAATCAAATTTTTGAAATGTGCAGATTTTTTGCTTTGCGTCATGCAAATATCATTGTTGAAGATTATGGGGCTTTACCATTTACAATAAGTGCAAGATTTGAACTGGCAGTAAAAAGACTAGCACCTTCTTTAGAGTGTGAATTTTTACCGGAATTTAATAAAAACAATAGTTATAAAACTACAAAGGATAGATTCCGAAGAAGTAGATTATACTTGCCTGGGAATGAACCAAAATTCTATCCCAACGCCGGACTTCATAAACCAGATGGAATTATTTTAGACCTCGAAGACAGTGTTTCTCCAACGGAAAAGGATGCTGCACAGATTCTTGTACGAAACGCTCTTCGTTCCGTTAATTTTTACGGAGCTGAAAGGATGGTTCGAATCAATCAGCTTCCAAAAGGTTTGGATGATTTAAAATACATTGTTCCACACAATGTTCATGTAATTCTTATTCCAAAAGTTGAATCTGCCGACGAGATAAAATCTGTTGAAAACAAAGTGGAAGAAATAAAAAAGCAAAATAAAATAAAGAATAAGATTTACTTTATGCCGATTATTGAAAGTGCACTTGGTGTAATGAAAGCTTTTGAAATTGCCACCGCATCAACTAACAATTGTGCATTGGCAATTGGTTTGGAAGATTATACAGCTGATATTGGTACGCAACGTACGACTGAAGAAAAAGAAAGTTTTATGGCGCGCAGTACAATAGTTGCTGCGGCTAAAGCAGCAGGAATTCAACCGATTGATACGGTTTTTTCAGATGTAAATGATATGGAAGGATTATTAAAAAGTACAAAAGAAATTAAGTTATTAGGTTTTGAAGGAAAAGGCTGTATTCATCCAAGACAAATAAAAATTGTTCACGAAGCTTTTGCTCCAACAGAACAGGAAATTGAAAAAGCTAAGAAAATAGTTATTGCTTTTAAAGAAGCAAAAGCAAAAGGTCTTGGCGTTGTTTCTATTGGAAGTAAAATGATTGATGCCCCAGTAGTAAAACGTGCTGAAAAAATAATTGAGTTAGCAGTAAAAAATGATTTATTGAAAAACAATTGGATAAATAACTATTAGTGATTTTAAAAGAATGGGTTAACCTAAGGTTTTATTTCGAATGAATGTGAGAAATCTTATTTTCAATATAGATGAAAACCTTTCTTCATCCATTCCTTTATAATGACAAATTATAGTTATTTTCAGATAGTTTAATTTTTAAGTTATTTAGCAATTTGACAAAATAATAGTTAGGCAATTAAACAAAGAAACTAGTAAAAAATGCAGCCGGAAGATTAGTGCCTACAACGGTAAACGGGAAAAAAGAAATTCCATTTAAAGGTGTTAATAAATATAAACCTAAAGGCACCAAAACAAGTCCGCACATTTCTTCTTGTATTGATTATCCGGAAGACGGAAACAAAGTTGTAAAAAATTTAAGAGAAGCCTTAAAAAAAGCCGGACTAAAAGACGGAATGACAATTTCAACACATCACCATTTGCGAAACGGTGATGCTGTCACAAATCAATTGTTTGATACAATAAAATCAATGGGAATTAAAGGAATACGCTGGTTCCCAAGTGCTTCTTTCCCAGTTCACAAACATTTGATTAAATATCTTGAAGACGGAACAATTCATCACATTGAAGGAAGTATGAATGGTCCTCTAGGACGTTATACTTCACAAGGCAAAATGAATGGTACCGGTGTTCTGCGTTCACACGGTGGAAGATATCAAGCGATTCAAGACGGTGAAGTGAAAATTGATATTGCCGTAATTGCCGCACCAACAGCAGATCCATTCGGTAATGCAACCGGCGATAGAGGGCCGTCTGCATGTGGCTTACTCGGTTTTGCTCTTGCAGATTCCGAGTACGCAGAAAGAGTAATTGTTGTTACGGATAACTTGGTTCCCTTTCCTTGCATTCCATGGCAAATACAAGGAAACAATGTTGATCATGTTGTTGAAGTAAATTCACTTGGGGATTCATCAAAAATAGTTTCAGGAACAACTCAAGTTACTAAAAGTCCAGATAGACTTTTAATTGCTGAATACCTTGCACAGTTTGTTGAAGAAGCCGGAATTATGAAAGACGGTTTTTCCTTCCAAGCCGGTGCAGGAGGAACAACTTTAGCTTTTGCGATCTTCTTAAAAGAAAAAATGAAGAAGAAAGGAATTAAAGCAAGATTTATCCGAGGCGGAAGTACAAAATACCTGGTGGAAATGCTTGAAGAAGGATTAACAGATTACATACTTGACGGACAAACATTCGATTTAGAAGGAGTTCGTTCCATGAGAGAAAATACTAATCACGTTAACACTTCTCCTTTTACTAGTTATAACTTTCACGGTAAAGGTAACTTTGCTTCTATGCTTGATTGCGTTGTGCTTGGAGCAACGGAAGTTGACTTAAGTTTTAATGCAAATGTTGTTACACATTCCGATGGTTATTTATTACATGGAATTGGCGGTTGGCAAAATTGTTTAACATCAAAATGTACTATACTTGCAATTCCCTCTTTCAGAGATAGAATTCCTGTAATTGTTGATGAAGTAACAACTTTAGTCGGACCAGGCGAATTAATTGATGTCATTGTGACCGAACGTGGAATTGCAATAAATCCAAAGAGAAAAGATTTATTAAAAATAATGAAAAAATCGGATTTACCAATTAAACCGATTGAAGAAATTTATAATGAAGTAAACGAACTTTGCGGTGGAAAACCGGCAAAGCCTAAAATAAATAAAAACAAAGTTGTTGCCGTAATTAAATGGGTTGACGGAACATTAATCGACTCGGTTGTTGAAGTAGAGGAATAAAATGGAAAAACAACTTAAAAAACTAAAAAACAAATCCGTCATTGTGATAATATTAGCTCTATTAGCTTTAACATGGCAATTTTTAAATTACCTAACGATTAAAGAATATATTCCGTTTAATAATGTTAGTACCTATGAAATTGTTATTCTTTATTCCAGTTACTTATTTTTTATAATTCTATTTCTTGCTTTAATTTCTTTAACATTTACAAGTTTTAGAGTATCGTTGAAATATTATTATGAGAAAAAGAAGATTGAGAAAGAGCAAAAGAAAATAGAATCACAAAAAAATGAGGAAACTATAAGGGAAAAATGAAAAGAATAGGTTTAGCGTTAGGTTCAGGCGGAGCACGTGGTCTGGCACATATAATTATGTTTGAAGTATTTGAGGAACTTGGAATTAACCCCTCAATTATTTCCGGGACTAGTATTGGAGCAATAATGGGAGCAAGCTATGCTTCCGGGATAACTTCTAAAGAAATAAAAGAAGTTGTTAATGATTTAATATTTCACAAAAATAGTAAGTTTTGGCAATTTTATACAAAAAGTGATTACACAAAAATGCTGGATTTTATTGATGTAGGCTTTAAACCAGGTGGATTAATAAAAGGAGAAAAGTTTTTAAAAATTCTTAGAGAAGAAATAAAAGTTAATAGTTTTGAAGACCTGAAAATTCCTCTAAAAATAGTAACAACTGAATATTGGGATCACGAACAAATTATTATAGATAGCGGAGATCTTCACAAAGCAGTTATTGCAAGTTTTTCTTTACCCGGATTATTCCCGCCGGTTAATTGCAATAGCAAATTACTTATTGATGGTGGAATGGTAAATCCTTTACCTTATGATATAATTGAAGATGATTGTGATATAACAATTGCTATTGATGTTTCGGCAAAAAAAGATAAACAAACCAATGGACCTCCCCCTTCATACGAAGTGTTATTCTCCGCATTTCAAATAATGCAAAATTCTATAGTACAAGAAAAACTTAAAAGAACTAAACCTGACATATTGGTAAATACAAAAATCAAAGGTGTAAGAATTCATGAATTTATGAAATCTGAGTCAATTTACAATCAAGCAGAAAAAGCAAAAGATAAATTAAAAAGGAAGCTATCAAGATTAATTGAAAAGTAATTTTCAGCTATATTTTACTTTAGATAATACCATTAACTATTTATATCTTATAATATTATAGTTTTCATATATACATAAGTTACAACATTTGAATAATAATTTACAATAAAATATCTGTTTCAAGTTAAGTTAAAATTCTTTATATTTGACATTCAATTTCAGCTATAATCGGAGAGGTGGGTGAGTGGCTGAAACCAACGGTTTGCTAAACCGTCGTACTGTTAACACGGTACCGCGGGTTCGAATCCCGCCCTCTCCGCCATATTTATATTCTAACTAATTTAATATCACCTTCTCACTAATTTTATGAATCTTCTGAAAATATTTATTACACTTTGTTTAATTAATAATTTTTTATCTGCGCAAGATTTTAAATTATCTCTTTGGGGCAATGACATTCCTAATCAGAATAATATTAAAGTTATTGAAACTATTGATACTACAGAAATAATAATGATTACCAAGGTTGATAAACCGGATATTGCTGTATATCTACCCTCTAAAAAAAATGCAACCGGTAAAGCAGTAATAATTTTACCGGGAGGTGGTTATAATATTTTAGCATACCACTGGGAAGGAACAGATATTGCAAGATGGTTAAACTCAAAGGGTATTGCTGCCATTGTTTTAAAATATAGGTTACCGCATACAAAAAATAACATTGTACAACACCTTTCGCCTCTTTTAGATGCTAAACGGGCTATCCGATTAACAAGATATAATGCTGGTAAGTGGAATATAAATAAAAATGAAATTGGGGTTATGGGTTTTTCTGCTGGAGGACATTTAGCTTCAACTTTAGGGACTCATTTTGATAAGGATAATAATTTTATAACCGATTCAATAGATTCAATTAGTTGCAGACCGGATTTTATGATTCTAATGTACCCTGTTATTACATTTAAAGAACCGTTTTTACACAGAGGCTCTCGTCACTTTTTAATCGGTGATTCTCCGGATACTTCTTTAGTTAACTACTTTTCAAACGAACTTCATGTTAGTAAAAATACTCCCCCAACATTTTTAGTTCACGCCGGAGATGACCAATCTGTACCAGTTGAGAATAGTTTAATATTTTACGGACAATTAAAAAAATATTCCGTTCCTACTGAGATGATTATTTACCCCGAAGGTGGACATGGTTTTTCTTTAGCAATTGGGAATGAACACCTTGCAACTTGGACGGATAGATGTATTGAATGGATAAAAACCATTAAATAATTTTTGTCACAAAAAATAGAGAGCTTGTATAGCTCTCTATTAAAATTTTCATAAAAACCAAAACATTACCAAAAAACAGAATATAATACCGCAAGCAGTAATAATATGGTATAAGAAGCTATATTAAAAACACTATCAGTTCTAAATAATTTTGCCGTTAAACTAAATCCATTCGGGTCATCATCATTTTCGTTTGTTGTTAAACTTATCATTCCGGCTATTACTATTGTTATTAAAAATGTATACATCATTTGATCCATAAACGGTAGTTGAATAATAGGTAATTTCAGTACCAAAGCCACTGGTATTGATAATACAGTAGCCCAAATTGCTCCCCTTGTTGTAACTTTTTTCCAGAATAATCCGATCATTGAAACAGCTAATATACCCGGACTAACCAAGCCAGTGTATTCCTGAATATACTGAAATACTTGTGGCAATGTTCTTAAGAACGGTGCTATTATCAATGCAATTACTATTGCAACCAAAGCAGCTATTCTACCAACTTTTACTAAGTTACCTTCGGAAGAATCTTTTTTAATATATGGTTTATAAATATCCATTGTAAAAATTGTTGATATAGAATTCATCATCGAAGCTAAAGATGAAATAATTGCCGCGGTTAATGCTGCTACAACAACTCCTTTTAAGCCGGTTGGAATAAATGTACTAATTAACCATGGGTATGCTTTATCATAATTAACACTTCCGTCTAACTTTGTAAAAGCTTCTTTTGCCCCTGCAATTACAGCAGTTCCTTCCGGTTGAGAAAACATTACATAAGCCACTATTCCAGGAATTACAACAATTAAAGGAATAATTAATTTTAAAAAAGCCGCAAAAGCTATTCCTCTTTGTGCTTCTTTGAATGATTTGGCAGCGAGTGTTCTCTGGATAATATATTGATTGAATCCCCAATAATATAGATTAGCAATCCACATTCCACCAATTAGTACTGCTATTCCGGGTAAATTATTAAACTCAGGATTATCTCGAGTTAAAATCATATGGAATTTATCTCCGGCACTTTCATAAATATGAACAAAACCATTGATAACTCCACCCTGTGGTGTTACATAATCCAAAGCAATAATAGCAGTTATCAATCCACCAAAAACTAACAGTACTACTTGTAATACATCCGTCCATGCAACAGCTGATAGACCACCATATAATGAATATGCAGCAGCAACTACTCCAAGCCCAACCATTGAAACAAACAATAAACTACCATCACCATTCCCAAGAATTGTATCTAAAGCTTTTGCTCCTAAAAACATAACTGTAGTCAGATTTACAAAAACAAAGAGAAATATCCAGAATACTGCCAGTATTGTTTTTAGCGTTGTATTGTATCTTTTCTCTATAAACTCTGGAATAGTATAAATCTTTTTTTCAATAAATATAGGAAGAAAAAACTTTCCTACAATTAGAAGAGTTAGAGCTGCCATCCATTCATACGATGCAATTGCTAAACCACCGGCGAAACCAGAACCTGACATACCGATAATCTGTTCTGCATAAATATTTGCTGCAATTAACGATGCTCCAATTGCCCACCAGGTAAGTTTATTCCCTGCCAAAAAATAATCTTTAGAATCTTTTTTGTGTCCTTTCTTTTCCCTTGATACAAATAATCCTAATGCTACTATTACAAGTATATAGCCGAAGAATATTATATAATCAATAGTTGTAAACCCCATATAATTCTCCAATATTAATAATAAACTTCAAATATTTATTTTGTTTTGTACAGATGAATAGCTTGATTAATCATTTTAATGTGCTCAGGAGTAGTTCCGCAGCAACCGCCTATAACATTTGCCCCAGCAGCTATTAGACTTGGTGTAAGTTCAGCCATAATTTTCGGCGCGTCCGGATACTTTGCTTCAATCCCTGTAGTAATTGGTATACCGGCATTGGCATGAACCAGTATTGGTATATCCTTATTGATTTTCCGCATTTCTTTAACGACACTTATCATTCTTTCAAATCCGTTACTGCAGTTTGTACCAATTATGTCAACTTCATTACCAAAACGTTCTACCATAATTGTAGGTGAAACTCCCATCATAGTATTAAATTTTCCTTCTTGATTTTTTTCGAAATAGAATGTTAGTATTACCTCCAAATCGGAATTTTCTTTTACTGCATTAACAGCAACTTCGGCTTCTTGTATATCAAAAAATGTTTCCAAACAAAATGCATCAATACCGCCATCATGCAATCCTTTTGCCTGCTGCGAAAATGACTCATATAATTCATCTTCAGTTACATCACCCATTATTAAAAGCTTACCGGTTGGCCCAATTGAACCGAGTACAATTTTATCCCCTGCTGCTTCTCTGGAAATCTCAGCACCTGCTTTGTTCAGTTCATAAGTCCTTTCACCAAGATTATAATGATTCAATTTAATTTTATTTCCACCGAAAGTATTTGTTTCTATAAGATAAGACCCAGCATCGATATAACTTTTCGCAATTTTCAATACTACTTCACGGTGTTCAACATTCCATAATTCCGGACATTCACCTTTCTTTAATCCTTCGGCTTGTAAAAAAGTACCCCAAGCACCATCGGATAATAATATTTTCTCTTTTTTAATTTGTTCAGTAATTTTTTTCATATCAGCAAATTTTAAATTTATTTATAATTTCTCAACAAAATGGTTTCTTCTATTTTTATAACAATGTGGAACACTACAAACTTCACAAGGATATTCATTCCATTTAATTTTTTCACCTATACCAACTAAACCGGAGATTGATTTAATTGGCAACATCAATGCTGAGTCAGTTAATGTAATACCACAAATATTATTTGGGAAAAAACTGAATATTTTTTTTGTTCTTCAACATTCCATCCGCAATAACCGGGACTGTATCGATTAGTAAATAATAATCCAGTTTCATCAACTTCTTGAATTATTTTTTTATATACCCACCTTGCTATACTTTCCGCAATTTCGGAACCAATTAAATTTGATAAGTACTCTGTAAATGGGTCTTCAATTTCCTTTTTTTCTTCCAACCAATTATCAAAAATCTCTCCAACCGTTCCTACAAATAGTGCAGCTTGAGAAATATTTTTAAGAGATGACGAAATAATTCGATCGGTCTTAAATCTGATATTTTTAATATAAATTTCACCTATGTTTGTATAACACTCTACTGAGGTAAGAATGGTATAAGCACACTGAGGAATAATTATATTTTTTGCTTCATTAAAAAGATCATCTAACAATGGTTTAAAAGGAAATGTCTTATTATTATCATAGCCAGTTGCCTTTATAACATTAAATAAATTAATGTTAAGATCGTTAATTTTTGGAGTAAATTTGAATATAGCATTATTGTCTCTTATTATTTCTTTCATTTTATTCTATAAACCGTAAGCCTGGGAAGAAAAGAAAGTCCCATACATCATTTCTAAATATTCAACTGCCTCTTCTTCTGTTTTAGAGAAAGCGCTAATTTCTTCTTCAATTTTTTTCATCCATTCTATTTCTGTATTGGAAAGGGATATTTTATTATTTGACAAAGATACATCAATAGAATTATATGCTGTTTCAATAGCGGCTTTAGTTTTTTCATATCCACTTTCTTTATTAACAATAGCTTTTGCAATTTCAATTACTACATTTGGTTCAAGTATCAAAGCTTCTACACTATGTTCAACATCACTTTCCACCATCAGGTTTCTTAATTCCAGTGCGTTATTACTTTCAATTGCTTTATTAAACAGTCTACAATCATATGCAAGTAATTCCATAAACGCCTCAGGTGCAGTACCGCTTAGCAGTCTAATATTTTGTACCGATTCGTTACTCCATAAATCTGCTGCAGCTGCTGCAATATTTCCAAGCGGACTAAAATGTGCGCAGCATGAAGATTTACCTTCCATACTAATTGGATAACCAGTAATTGCTTTAATAATAGGTCCTTCATAAGCACAATCTTTTGATGGACCAATAGCTCCGTGTTCAAAAGCAGCTAAACTCCGTGGTGCACTTGCAGCACGATCAATAGCTGCTAAAATATTTGGTAGCATTCCTTGCCCGGCTAACTGCATAGCAGTATTTGAAAATCCACAAGCTGTATCTCCTCCTGTAATACAACCATATTTTTTTGCAATAGAAGTAATATTATCCCACAACCAGCCCATGTCTCTGTAGGATAAAATACCAAGGCTTGCTGCTATACCATGCAGATCGCCATACATTAGTGCTTGATCATGAACTTCTTTTCCTCCGACAGATTCAATAGAAAGAATATCAGCACCCGCTTGGGCACAAAGTTCAAATCCGCTTATTGTTTTCTCCGATGCAATTCCTGTTCGTAAAAGAGGTGGATGGTCTGCATCTCTTAAATCCAAAACAGTTACTCTAAGAGCATTGGGAATTCCAGTTTCCACATAAAATTTGTCCAATTCTTTTTTTATTAACTCTGTTATTTCTGCTCCCCATTCCGGAACATCTGTCATCGGTGGCAATTGTTCAAACTCTACAACTAAACCAGGAATGTTTAGTATCTTCGAGCGGTTTAGAATATTATCCATTATTTCGGAATAATGTTTTTTTACTTCGGGTATAGTTTCTTTGGTTATCATCATTGTTGGTAATGTAAAATTAATTTCAGGGTAAACTTTACCTGCACCAATTGTTAAGTTATTTCCGCAAGTAACGGGAAATAATGACTTTCCCATTATTAAATCTTCCTCATTGCTAATTGCTATTTTCGTAAATTTTTTCATTGTATTCCTATTTTAGAAATTATATAGCTTGTGATAAATACTTAACAAATTTATTAGGATCAGGAAAATAACCATCAGCTCCAATTCTATCACTAAATTCCTGTGATAAGGGTGCCCCACCTACAAAAACTTTTGTAGCCGGAGAAACCTCTTTAATTGCTTTTGTGGTTACTTCCATCTGCATCATAGTTGTAGTTAGCAAAGCACTCATACCAATAAAAGCATTTGGATATTCCTTTAGTGTTGCAACAAATTTTTCAGCCTTTACGTCAGTTCCAAGATCGATGACATTCCATCCCCCACCTGTTAGTACCATTCGTACAATATTTTTACCTATATCATGTAAATCTCCGGCAACAGTGCCTATTATAAAATCACCTTTTAACTCAACCTCACCAGATTCGAAAAAAGGCTTTAAATGTACCATTGCAGCATTCATTGCTTTTGCAGCTATAAGCATATCAGGAATAAATGCTTTCCCTTCTTCAAATTTGTCTCCTACTTTTTGCATACCAACCATTAGAGATTCATTTAATATAACTTCTGCAGGAATTGAATTTTCGATTGCTCTTTTTGTTAGTTCGTCGGCACCTTCTTGCCCTTTAAGATCTACAGGAAATGGAGATTGAAGATTTAC
This sequence comes from Bacteroidota bacterium, assembly GCA_024275455.1. Taxonomy (GTDB): domain Bacteria; phylum Bacteroidota; class Ignavibacteria; order Ignavibacteriales; family Melioribacteraceae. Next base: position 13,079 of record JAJRZB010000347.1, read on the forward strand.
TTTTCCTCTTTCAATACAAATCGCTAGTTGTTCCAAGAGTTCATTCATAGTCACCTCTATTTTTAATATGTATGTTTTATCTTTTTGAAATAATACCAGATGTTTATGAAAATATATTATTTACTTTCAATTATTTTCATTTTTCAAAGGAGGGATTAATAACAGTTTATATGTAATTCCATGATTATTTTGATATGGAAAGAATAGTTTCATTAAAAAACATTTTTTCAACAAAAATATCCTGAAAACTTTCGTCAGCATCTAATGAAACATGCTCTACTTTTTGTAGGATGTTGTTAAATGAATAGTCATCATAAAATAGTAACATCTTTGCACCTATTAGAGCCGTATTTCCAAGTTTTCTAATTCTTTCTTCTCTTACTTCCAACATACCTAAATCTGTTACATTTTTTAGATTGAGATAATTTCCAAAACCACCGGCAATATAAACACGGGTAATATCATCAAGATTTCTATTAAGTTTATTTATAAGAATTTGCATGCCTGCTACAATTGCCGCTTTTGCAAGTTGAAACTCTCTAATATCTTTTTGGGTTATAAATACATTACCACCAATCATTAATTTATCTTTATCATTAATTATCGCTCCACCTATGTCGACTAAATTATTTTGGATAAAAACTTTAACAGAATCAATAAGACCACTGCCGCAAATGCCCATTGGTTCTTGATTTCCAATTACGTGAGAATCTAATTTACCATTACCCGAACTAACTGAAGCGATAGCACCCGACATTGCAGACATTCCCATTTTTATATTTGCCCCTTCAAATGCAGGTCCGGCTGCAGTTGAAGCACATAGTATTTTTTCTTTATTTCCGACTACAATTTCTCCATTTGTTCCAAGATCAACTAACGCTGTTAAGTTTGAATTTAAATGCATTTCAGAAGCCAAAATGCCGGCTAGAATATCACTCCCTATAAAACTTGCTATTGGTTTAACAAATACAACTTTAATGTTTTCTTCTAATTTCCATCCTAATCTATCTGTATCAAATTCAACCGAATGATTATTTGCAGTGTCAAAAGGATAGCTCGAAAGTGGTGTAACATCAAATCCGCAAAAGAGATGATGCATTACAGTATTTCCCACAATTACTATTTTTTTCAGTTCGATTTTTTTTTCTTTGAGTAATTTTTTGACTAAAATATAAATCTCTTCTCTAATCAGTTTTTTCGATTCTTCCCTTCCGTTTTCATTCATTCCGTGCATTACTCTGGACATTATATCGGATCCAAATCTTGTTTGAGGATTACGGGACGTTTGGACACCCATTACATGTCCGTTTGATAAATCAACTAACTGAGCAACCAATGTTGTTGTTCCTAAATCAACTGCAATTCCAAATCCGCATTTAGGAGTAAAGGAATAAAGTGAATTATCGGCTAATATAATTGACTCCAATTGCGGAATTTCTAACGTTATATCTTCGTTTACTTCGCTGATGCAAGCCAGTCTATATTCAGGTTCCAATCCAAGTTTATAATTTAATTCCTCATGCTTTTCCGGGTCTCTAACATCACCGCTTAATAGCTTAACTTTACAACCTCCGCAATATCCTTCTCCTCCGCAAGGGAATTCAATTCCGTATTGATATACAACGTCTTTAAGAGGAGTACCTTTAATAACCTGGACTTCTTTACCAAGTGGTTCTATTCTTAATTTTATCTTTTCTTTATTCATTAATCTATAAGAATTATTTTGTTTAATTATCAAAAAGTGCTTTTGCCTTTTGATAAGCTCCTTCCCAGTTATGTATTTTACTAGGTAAGATTTTTTTTGATGAAATGACTTTTTAATAATTTTTCTACCTTCAGACACATTACCAATCTCACCTTTTGCAATTGCTTGCAACAGAATATTTCCAATTGCTGTTGCTTCAACCGGTCCGGCTACAACAGGAACACCAAGTGCATCAGACGTAAATTGGTCTAGTAGTTCATTTTGAGAACCACCTCCAACAATATGCAGCACCTCAATTGGATTTGGTATTAAATTATTAATTCTTTCTATTGTAAATCTATATTTAAGTGCAAGACTTTCAAGAATGCATCTTACATATTCACCTTGCTCAGTTGGGATTTTTTGATTTGTTTTTTCGCAATAATTATCAATTGCTTCAAGCATATCCGGTGGATTGAGAAAAGAGGAATCATCCGGATCAATAATAAATTGGAACGGTTTAACTTTTTGTGCTTCACCAAATAAGGTGTCATAATTAATATTCTTATTTCCTTCTTTCCACTTTTTAATCGACTGCTCTAATATCCACAAACCCATTGTATTCTTTAGAAATCTATTTGTACCTTCAACACCACCTTCATTTGTAAATTCATACTGATAGGATTTTTCATTTATAATAGGTTCTTGAGTTTCAATTCCAATAAGTGACCATGTGCCCGAACTAAGATATGCCCAATTTTTAGACTGGGATGGAACTGCTGCAACTGCACTTGCAGTATCATGTGCTCCAACAGCAATAACATCAACATCAAATAGCTTTGTGTTTTTTTGAATTTCCGGAAGGAGTTTCCCAATCACTTTCCCTGGTTTGATTATGTTGGGCAATATTTGTATCGGTAAGCTTAAACTTTCAAATAATTTTATTTCCCATTCTTTATCGGTTGCGTTTAACATTTTGGATGTCGATGCAATAGTGTATTCCGACAATATTTTACCTGCTAAATAGTAGTTAAATAAGTCAGGCATAAATAAAAGTTTATCAGCATTTTTTAGAATTGAATTGTTATATTTTACTGTAGCAAATAATTGGTAAAGAGTATTAAATTGTAAAAATTGTATTCCGGTTTTTTCATAAATTTCTTTTGTGGGAACGATATTAAAAACTTCTTCCATTATTCCATTTGTTCGTGAATCCCTATAAGCAAAAGGATTAGCTAACAATTCCCCATCTTTATCTATTAATCCATAATCAACACCCCAAGTATCAATTCCAATTCCTTGAATATTCTGTATATTAGTATCGCCGATTTTTTTAAGACCTTTTATCAGCTCTTCAAATAAGTATTTGAAGTCCCAATAAATATGATCATTCTCAACAATGTTCTTATTTTTAAATCGATGAACTTCTTTTAAAAATATTTTGTTTTTTTTAATACTTCCTAAAATAACACGACCGCTGCCGGCACCAAAGTCTACTGCAATATAATTTGATTCATTCATTTTTTATTTTAAATATTTAGATAATAATTCCATAGGGTGAATAGTATTAGTATTTGCTAAATCATTTATTTGTTCATGACAAGATATTCCACTTGTCACTACAATCATATCCGGGTTATTATTTTTTGATGAATGGATTTGTTCTACAAGTTCTTCACCCACACGAATACTTAAATCATGATACTGTTTTTTATATCCAAAACTACCTGCCATACCACAACACTCAACAGAAGATGTGGATACTTTAAATCCAAGTTTTTTAAAAAAATCTTCCGTTGGTTTTGCAACACCAATTGATCTTTGCTGACAGTGGCTATGAAAATAAACTTTAGAATTTTTTTTAATCTTATCATTATCAAAATAAATATTCAAATCTAATCTATTCTCTTTTTCATACTTTTGTAGATATTCAATTGGATCAAAACATTTTTCTTTTAATTTATTAAAATCATTTACACTAAGAAAATGTTTGTAGTCTTTCCTAAACAAGGCCAATATTGATGGTTCTATAACAACGATGTCAAAACCATTATCAATATATTTTACTAAATAATTAAAAGTTTCCTCAGCTCTTTTTTTGTTGTCGCTAAAAATCCTTGAGATAGTGAATCACGTCCTTCATTACCGGACTTACTAATAGTTATATTAATTCCAATTTTATTAAAAACTTCAATTGCTGCAATACCTGCATTTGGTCTGGAATAGTTTGTAAATAAATCGGCAAATAATAAAACTTTATCTTTAGGTTTAGTAATTATATTTTTGTTATAATTACCTTGGTTAAACTTTTTAGTCAAAGTATTGGATGTAAACTTTGGAAAGTTTCTCTTTCTATCAACTTGTAATAACTTTTCCGATAATTTTTTTACTATTCCGTTATCAATAATTCTATTAGTTATTTTCGGGAATCTGCTTCCCCACTTTGCAATAAAATTGTAATTAGCAAAAAACTGTTTTTGCAGTGAAGCATTTTGATCTTCATTTTCGGTAGGTAGTATTCCTTTGATTAAAACAGATAATGCTTCGGGTGTATTTTTCTTATTTAATCTATTTCTCAGATTTTCATTAAGCCAAGGAATATCTATTTTAACCGGACATTCAGTTACACATCGGGAACACCCTGTGCATAAATCGCTAAATGTTGCCTTCCCTAATAAACTTGTTCCGGCTTCCCAACTTCCACCAATTCCTCCTGGATAAGTTTCTCCTCCAAATGCATGTCCTCCAACGGCTTGGAAATTCGCACAAACATTCATACAAGCGCTGCACCTTATACAATAAAGAGCTTCACGTAATACATTGTCATCTCGCATTGTCGTTCTACCGTTATCAACAAGAACAAGATGAAACTCTCGTTTCTTTAATTTTCTTCCATCAAATGAAAACGATGGAACTTTTAAAGGTGGTTTTATTATATGAGTGTACGAGGTTAAATTTTGTCCTGTAGCACTTGGAGCTAACAATTCAAGAAACTTCCATAAATCTTTTCTTTTAGGGATTACTTTTTCAATTCCTGCAACAGCAATGTGCACAGGTGGCGCTTGTGTAACCATTCTAATGTTACCTTCGCTCTCAACTAATAACAAAGTTCCGGTATCTGCAGCAATTACGTTCGCACCACTTATTCCAATATCCGCAGTCAAAAATTTATTACGTAAAATATCACGTGCAAATTTTGTTAAATCCTTACCGGTTTCTAAAGGCAAATCTGTATCAAATGA
>JAJRZB010000030.1 GCA_024275455.1 Bacteroidota bacterium
TCCAAAATTTCCAATGATTTAAGGTTATTATCTTCAGGTCCGCGAACAGGTTTAAATGAAATTAATCTGCCACCGATGCAGCCCGGTTCTTCAATTATGCCTGGAAAAGTCAATCCGGTTATTCCCGAAGTTGTAAATCAAATTGCATTTAAAGTAATTGGAAACGATCTTACCGTTACTCTTGGTGCAGAAGCCGGTCAACTAGAATTAAATGTTATGGAACCAATTATTGTTCAAAGTATTTTTGAATCAATTTCTATGCTGGCTAATGGAATGTCTACGTTAAAATATAGATGTATTGACGGAATTACCGCTAATGAAGAACATTGTTCCAACTTAGTTAAAAACAGTATTGGATTGATTACCGCCTTAAATCCGGTTTTAGGTTACGAAACAAGTACACAACTTGCTAAAGAAGCATTAACAAGCAACAGAGGTGTATACGAATTAATACTGGAAAAAGGATTACTTTCCGAAGAAGAATTAGACAAACTTCTTGCTCCGGAAAATATGGTTGGTAAAAGTTAGATTGTTTTGATTGATACCCTATTTCCCAGGTATCACAAATTCATCAATCAACATTATATCTGTATCCATAACTTTGTTGTTATCCTTTTTGGGGAAAGAGCCATAAGTTTTTACAAAAACTGTATCTTTCTGTACGTCAAATACAGCATAATTAAAAGCTTTTTTACCAACAAAGTTTCTGGAAGCTTGTGAATTTTCGCCCGGTCCGTAAAAATAATTTAGTGCCTGATAGTAAGGAATAGCATTTGTGTAACTCATTTCTTCCCAAGGATAATGTGTGTCTGCATCTTCACGGTAAACAGGATTAAAGTTATATAACGGTGCTCCCGCACTTCCTGCAATTATTTCGAAAAGTCCGTTTACTTCTTGTCTGCCGTACAAATGTTCATGTCCGCAAATATGTGCATTAACTTCATACTTTTTTAAAATATCTATAACTTTCTGTCTCCTATTCATATACCAAGCTCTGGTTGAATCCATAACACCTTTAAACTTTCGCCCTAAGTTTGGTAAACCATCATGCAAGTGACCCCCAACCGGATAAATCATATCATGACTAACTATAAAAATATGATCCACATTTCTTTCTCGAGCACTTCTTAAATCATTTTCCAGCCAATCTATATGCTTAATATAGTGCCAGTCTCTTCTATCGTCTGTGCTGTCATCCGGGTCTCCGTAATACCATCTATCTGTATTAACAAAGGTAAAGTGAGTATTTTGAAAATCAAATGAATAAGATAAACCCTTTTCATCATCCGGACCATTATTAAAAACATTTGGGAATGCTTTTCTAAAATTGTCTTCATCTTTAGGGTGTCTTGCTTCATGGTTTCCGATTATTGGCCAAACATAAGGCCAAATCATGTTCGAGTTATTATAAATTGGAGCCATCACTTCTTTCCAATGCATCAATTCTCTAAAAGTTCTATCTGGATCATCATCATGACCATTAACGATATCCCCGGCAAAAACCACAAATTTTGCTTCCGGCTGAGTTTCAATAATATGATTAACCATTTTACTCAGTACAGAATCATTTACTCCATTATAATCACCCCGGCTATCTGACATAGCAATAAATTTGAATCCCTGAGCTAAATGTATTGTTCCTACAAAGAGAAAAAGTATTGTTATAATAAATATTTTTTTTACAGTATGCATAAATTTTTCTTTCTTTTTAATATTAAATAAATAGTTGTTTTTTTTATTACTCGAATTGTATGAAGTTATTTAAATTACTAATTAAATTTAGAATAAATAGACTTGTTAGATGTAGAAATTTAAGAAAAGACTCACAAAAGAAACAACTTGTTAGTTTTCAAAAATTTTCCCCAACTCTTTATGTGTACATTTACAACCTAACGCTAACATTAGTTTAATTCGTGCTTTTTGTCCATTTAAATAATCGGTAAAAATCACTCCGCTTTCTTTTAACCATTTTCCCGCACCTTCATAACTGTATTTATCTAAAGTTTCTCCTGTGGGACACCTTGAAACCAATACAACCGGAATATTTTTACTAAGTACATACTTAATACCTTCAAAAGCAAGAGGCGGAACATTACCAACCCCCAATGCTTCTACCACCAAGCCATCAGCTCCGGAATCTGCTACAAATTTTATTAATTTATCTTTAATTCCGGCATAAACTTTAATTATATCAACATTCGAGTTAATAGAATCAGCCTTGATATAATCAAGTCGTCTTGGTGCTCTATTAAACCAAACTCTTCCCTTATCAACAAATCCTAATGCTCCGAAATCCAAACTGTGAAAAGTTTCTAAATCTTCGGTATGAGTTTTTGTAACTTCACTTGCAGCGTTTATTTCTCCATTTAAGCAAACCAATACACCTTGTCCTCTACTATTTTCATTATTACAAATATAAACTGCATCTAATAAATTTTTAGGTCCGTCCCAATCTTTTTCGGAACTTGTTTTCATGGCTCCGATAACTACAATCGGTTTTTCTGTTTTAATTGTCAGATCAAGTAAATACGCGGTTTCTTCTAAAGTATCTGTTCCATGGGTTACAATTACCCCGTCAATATTATCTTGGGAAATGTAATTTTGAATTACTTTAGAAAGTTCGAGCATTAATTCGGGTGTCATATGCGGACCCGGATAATTTCCGAAATTATAAATAGAAATGTCTGCTAAATTATTAACCTCGGGAATCATTTCAATTAATTCTTCTCCGTGAAAAAATGGAACCGCACCACCGGTTTTTTCATCTATTTTCATCGAAAAAGTTCCCCCGGTAAAAACTATTAAGATATTCTTTTTATCCATACTATCTCATTAAATTTTCAAAATACTTAATTGTTTTTTCCAAGGAAGTGGTTAAATCATGTGAAGGATTAAAATTTAACAATTCCTTTGTTTCTTTAATTGATGCCAAACTATGCTTAATATCGCCGGGTCTTTCATCTTCAAAAATTATTTTACTGCTTGAATTAGTAGTTTTTATTATTAATTCTGCTAAATCTTTAATTGTAATTGCTTTTTCATTTGCAACATTAAAAACCCCAGTTACCTTTTCATTTGTTGCTGCTAAAACATTTGCTGCTACTACATCTTTTACATAAACAAAATCCCTAGTTTGCTCACCATCGCCGTAAATTGTAATTGTATCATTTTTCAGTGCTTTAAAAACAAAAATCGGTATAGCCGCCGCATACTGACTTTGAGGGTCTTGCCGGGGACCAAATACATTAAAATATCTTAATGAAGTTGTAGGCAAGCCATACTGCTCATAATACATTTGCAAATAATATTCTCCGTCAAGCTTGGTAATTCCATACGGAGTTTGAGGTTTGGGTTTCATGCTTATATCTTTCGGCAGCCGTGGGTCATCACCGTAAATTGCTGCGGAACTTGAATGAACAACTTTTTTAACATTATTATTTTTTGCTGCCTCTAGAACATTAAGCAATCCGTTTACATTTATTTCAATACATTCTTCCGGTTTTTCCAAAGATTCCGGAACGGAAATAAGTGCTGCCAAATTAAAAACATAATCTGCATCTTTTAACACTTCATTAGTCAAATTTTTATCGGTAATACTTCCTTTATGAAAAAAAACATTTTCAAAATTTTCAATGTTTTTTTCATAGCCTGACCTCAAATTATCTACAACGTGAACTTCCGCCCCTTTTTCGTTCCAATATTCTACAATATGACTTCCAATAAAACCTGCACCACCGGTTACAACAACTTTCATAGTATTTTCCTTAAATGCGAATTATAAATTTATAATAAAATAAAGTTACTAAATTGAATGTTTTGTATTAAGTAAAAATTTTATTTTGTTGTATAAAAACAAATTAGAAATTAGTTGAAAAAAAAATTTGTACACAACAAAAAATTGAGTTATCTTGACTTAGAAAGAGGATCTAAAAAAATTGTTAACAACTTGTTGATAAGTGAGGTTCGTGAAACGTTTCATAGCAAAAACAGTGAAAAACATTTCGCTCAAGTTACACAGATTAGTTGTTGACAAAAATCAAACAAAATCATTAACTTATTGTAAACAAAGAACTTAAAGATTTTTAATTGATGTTAATAACTTGTTGATTATTCTTTCGTTCAGAA
>JAJRZB010000348.1 GCA_024275455.1 Bacteroidota bacterium
AAAAGGGAAATTCAATTAAGCTTTGCTCTCCATAGTGATAACAGGCAAAATCATTTCCTCCATAGAGATTCCACCATGTTGAAAAGTATCTTTATAATGATTTGAATACTTATGGTATTCTGTAGGATAAATAAAATAGTAGTCCTCTTTCGCTATGATATAGCTTGTTGTTACTCCTCTGCGAGGTAATTTATACTCTTCGGGATTCTTAATTTGCAAAGCATATTTATCATCAACTCTTAAATTTCTGCCAAATTTGAATCTTAAATTTTTCGATGTTTCTCTATCAGCTAAGACCTTAGCGGGTCTACGAGTAATTATGCTTCCGTGATCTGTAGTTAATATTATTTTTGCATTTTTCATTGAGGCAATGTTTCTAAATGTGCCAAATAAAGAGGAATGTTTAAACCAGCTGCTGGTTAATGATCTAAACGCCGCTTCATCAGGAGCAATTTCTTTAATTAATTCTGAATCAGATCTTCCGTGCACAAGCATATCCAAAAAGTTTACTACTACCGCCATAAAATGGGTACGTTTATGAGAAACAATATTTTGTTCAAAAGCTCTTCCAACATCCGGATCAATTATTTTCATGTACTTTAGGTCATTATCCAATTTAATATGTTTTCTATCTAATAAAGATTGCAGCAGTTCTTTTTCGTATTTATTTTGACTACGTTCATCATCCTTACTTCCTTGCCAAAGGTCCGGATAATAGTTTTCAATTTCAGAAGGATACAACCCTGCAAAAAGAGAGTTTCTAGCATACGGAGTAGCCGTCGGTAAAATTGAATAATAATAGTCTTTTTCCATACTAAAATAATCTAATAAATGCTGTTCTAGGAGAAGCCACTGATCTAAACGAAGGCAATCAAGCACAAAGAAAAAAACGGGTCCATCAGCACTATCCAAGTGCGGAATAACAAATTGTTCAACAATATCAGTTGTTAAAAAGGGTACCGATTCTTTATCATCATTGTTGATCCAACTTTTATAATTTCGCTCTACATATTTAGAAAATTCTTGATTTGCCTCTTTCTTTTGTTCTTGAAGTGTTTGCCTAAGTTCCACTTCCCTATGGCTGTCAAGTTCCATATCCCAGTTAACAATTTTTGAATTAATATCAATCCAGTCATCAAAGTCTAAATCATCTAATAATTGCTGAGATATTTTATTGAAATCTGCCAGATAATCTTTAGCTACATATTCACCGGAAATTTTTTTGCCATCAAGAATTTTTTTACAAACCATTAATATTTGTGAAGGGACAACCGATTTAATAAGATAATCTGTAATCTTACTTCCAATGGCATCATTCATTAAAGCTTCTTCTTCACTTTTGGTAACCATAACAACCGGAATATTAGGGTTAATATCTTTTATTACCGAAAGTGTTTCCAAACCACCCATACCGGTCATCATTTCATCAAGAAATATTAAATCATACTCTCTGTTTTGAACTTCAGTAATTGCATCTTTACCATTTGTAACAGTACTTACATCATATCCTTTTTCTTTAAGAAA
>JAJRZB010000005.1 GCA_024275455.1 Bacteroidota bacterium
CAAAAACAAGAAGTTGAGTTTCAAAAGATTCACAAAGCTCAACTTTTTTTCAAAGTTGGGCTTTTAATTAGTCAGAAACCCAACTGTAAAAACAGAAGTTGGGTTTAATGAAATAATAGTTTTTTAACATAATAATTCTGGTCTTCTTGGAAAGAATTTACAAATTCTTTGTAATCTTTTATCTGATCAAGTATAATATCCATCTCTAAATTAAAATCACTTTTCCCTAAAATAAAATCTTTGTAACTGGAATATTCCCATTCTTCAGGCTTAGCAACAAGTTTTGCTCTAACAGGATTCAGGTGGATATAGCGTGATAGATGAAGCAAAGAATTATTGTCTGGAATGAGTTTAGCTTTATATCTTCCTTGGAATAAATGTCCAACTCTATTATATGCTTTATTAATTGCTTTTGTATAACTTGTAGAAAATCTCTGCATAACTTTTCCAAGTAGGTTGTCTTCATTCATTTTTATCAATAAATGATAATGGTTCGGCATCAAAGAATATGAAACCAAACTAATATTATTGCCAAAAAGAGAAAGAAGTTTTTTCAGAAAAAAAATATAATTACGTTCTTCAAGGAAGATATCTTGGTAATTATTACCTCTGTTGTAAACATGGTAAAAATTTTCTTTTATGTCGGGTAGTGCTCTGTATGGCATATTTGTATAAATAATATGAAATATGTGTTTAAAAAGTATAAAAATTAAAATACAAAAGTCTAAATTTTTGAAAAGTCCAACTTTTTTCCAAAGTTGGGCTTTTTATTGGTCACTTTGCAAATTGCACGTTAAAGTAAAGGATAGCAGAAACCCAACTTCAAAAGCAAGAAGTTGGGTTTCAAAGACTCACAAAACCCAACTTTTTTTTATCCCTTCAAAAACTAATCGAACTAAAAACCCAACTGCAAAAACAGAAGTTGGATTTTGAGAAACAATTGGATAGCCAAAGCCCAACTTTTTATCCGCAATAATGTACTTGAAAAGTTGGGCTTTTAGGAGAATCAAGATTTCAAAATCGAAGAAACATTAGAATTCTCTTTCATTTTTTTTACTTTTATTGCCATTCAGCAACAATACACTTATTTTAAATTCATTATTAAAAATTGTAGTATTTAGTTTGAATATCTTTAAAAGTTTTTCGACATATTTATTAATTACTCTTACAGTAGTAAATATTTTATTTACATTTTTTCCTTTGCTTAATATTCTAAGTTACGAATCAAGTGCAATTAATGGAATTCTCTTAGCTTTTTTTAGCGGAGTTTATTGGCTTAAATTTGCCAAGGAAACTCCATATAAATCTCATGCCTTATACTATATTTTTTTAGTAATAATTCCAATTTCAGTTCTCCTGGTTTCTACTGTGTTTTGTCAAAGTTGTCCGGTAAGTGATGGTATTAAATTTTATCTGATTTTAAGTATTCCATCAGTAATTGTTGGTGTAGCAATTGCGCAATTTTCGCAGTTTATCTCTAATAAATTCAAATATATTTTTTTTCTATTTATATATTTGATCGTGCTCCTTAGTTTTTTGCCGGAATTATATTTCAATCCTCAGATTTATTTTTATAATCCTATTTTCGGCTATTTTCCTGGTGTTATTTATGATCAGAATATTGAGATAACTAAAGAATTATTCTTTTATAGAATTATCAATGTAGTAATTTCAATAATTGTTATTTGGATATTTAGAAAAAAATATAACTTTAAGTTATTTAGTAAACTTATTGTAATTACCGGAGTTATAATATTATATTTAAGTCTCTCTGAGTTAAAACCGGTATTTTCTTTCAGCACCAAATTACCAAATATAAAAAAAGAACTTAATTCGGAAATTACTACCCGACATTTTAGAATTATTTTCCCCGATAGCTTAACCGAGCGTGAAAAAGAACTTTTAAAACTCAATCACGAATTTTATTACGATGAAATAAGTGAGTTGTTAAATATAGATTTTAAAAAGAAAATAGTTTCAATAATATTTAAGTCGGGAGCACAGAAGAAAAGGTTGTTCGGAGCAGAAAATGCTGACGTAACGAAACCCTGGTTAAATCATATTTATACAGATTTGGATAGTTATGAGTATACTCTAAAACATGAATTAGCACATATCTTTTCGGCAAAATTTGCCAATGGTTTATTTAGCCTTCCGTCCAATTATAATCCCGGTTTGCTGGAAGGATTTGCAATGGCAATAGAAAATAATTTTGATGATTTCAATATTCATTACATTGCTGCATTAGCATATCAAAATAATTATAAAGTTTCTTTGGAACAGTTATTCGGAAATTTAAGTTTTTTTACAAATGCATCAAGTTTATCATATATTTATGCAGGGTCGTTTATCAAGTATCTTGCTGAAAGTTACGGGTGGAATAAAATAACAGAGCTGTATAACTTAGCGGATTTTAATAGAACTTTCGGAACCGGAATTGTAGAATTGGAAAAATCTTATTTTAATTCTTTAACTAAATTAAATATTAAAAAAAATATTGATAAAGCAAATTACTATTTCGGAAGAAAACCATTAATTAAAAAATATTGTGCAAGGGCAACAGCAAAAGAATTAAAAAGAAGTTGGAAACTTTATAAAGAAAAAGAATATAAAATTTCGGCTGATAACTTTCTAAAGATCTATAAATATTCCGGAACATTCTCTGCACTACTGGGGTATTCAAAATCTCAAGAAGCAGATGGGAGCATGGATACATCAATAAATATTCTTGAAAAAGAGAAATCAAAATTTAAAGGAACAGCTTATTTTTATTCTATTGAGTATATGCTTGCTGAACTTTATCTTAAAAATAATAATGATACTTTATCTTTTCTTTATTTAGACACCTTAATTCAGCAAAATCCTAGTAGCCGATTAAAAAGAAATGCTATAGTTTTAAAAGAATTATTTAATTGGAATTCTAAGGTTGCAATTCAATATTCGGAAACTCCTAAAAGCAGGATAGACATAATTGAAAATTATCTTTCAAAAATGTTTTCCGAAGCGATTCTCCAAAAATTAATTCTCTTAAATCTTGAAAGTGAAATAAATTATAGTCTTACATTGTTAAA
>JAJRZB010000349.1 GCA_024275455.1 Bacteroidota bacterium
GCAACTTGTTGAGTTTCATCATACAAATAAATCCATGGAAATTTATGTTCATTCATTCTCTCCACCATATTCTCAAAACTGTCCTCTGCATAAGTATTTTTGCTGTTTGAGTTTATCCCGACAAATTTAACTCCCTTTTGTGCATATTTTTCAACTGTTTTTCTGGTTATTTCATCAGAATTAATTACGTAAGGACAGTGATTGCATGTAAAAAAAATAACAAGAATTTCAGAATCACTAAAATCTTCCAATTTATAGTTTTTACCGTCTGTTGCCGGAAGATTAAAATCCGGTGCAGTTTCACCTAATTGTAACGTAAAAGCCATTTGTTTTCCTTCGTAAAGTTTATTTTTTATGTTATTTCTAACTTAATAACTAATTCGCAGGAAAAGAATTCACCAATAATTTTTCAAACATACTTTTATCAATACCGTTTAGTTCAACAATTTGGTCAAGCCACTCAAGTTCCGAAGGATGCAATTCTTTATCGACAAGGGAAATACTAATAGCATCTTTTATAAATTTCTCGGCTGTCTCTAAATTGGAAAACTTTGGCGGTGATAATTCAATATAATTATTATCCAAAAATTCTTGAATTGCATTTTCACAATAATTTTTTTCATAACCAAGTTTGCTGCAAATTGTGAGTAAACCGCTTCTTTCTTTTTCATGAATTAAATTATCTTTTCCGATTAGTATCAACAAACCCCTAAAATAATTTCCTTTATCTTGATATGTAAGTTCCAAAAACAAACCTCGTTATTAAGAGATGATAAATATAATGAATAGTTGAGTATGATACAGCAAGTACTATTTAGTAGTTCCAATTTTTAGGGTTTAGAGCTTCTTTTTTTTCAGGATACTTTTCCAAATAACGGTTAATCTTTTTTTTGCAAAATTTTGGTGGAACTCCATTTCTTTTTGCAACTTCATCTAACCATCCTAACTCCTTTATATGAAAGTAGTTATCAACAAAACTCATTTCAATTGCATCTAAAATAAATTTTATTGTTGCTCTTTTTGAAGAAAACTTTGGCGGAACTTCATCTACTAATTTTCCATATAAAAACTTACTCAAAGTATCTTTAAATATTTCTGGATCAAATCCCATTTTTATTAGAATTTTATCCATTAGCTCAGTTTCATTTTTATGTATAACATTATCTTTCCTAATTAATATCAACATTCCACGTAAATAACTTCCCGTATCAATAAATGATAATTTCATAATAATTAAATTTCAATTTTCATTGTTAAATCAAATAATAAATATTCAAGTTTAGGAATAATATTGAATATAAACAAACCGAAAAATTTTAGTATGAAATATTTAACTTGATAAATATTTTTTATTTTTTTAATTTTCGACAAATAGTTATAAATGTTCGAAAATATAAATTATGAGCAATAAAAAATTCGATAAACGAAAAGAAGAGATTAAAGCTGCCGGTATAAAATCTTTTACAGCTTTCGGCTATTATAAAACCACCCTTGATGATATAGCCGGTATGCTGGGGATGACAAAAAATTCCCTTTACTATTATTTTGAAAATAAGGAAGCACTTTTTCGAGAACTTGTTGAGGATGAAATTTCTGCACATATTGAATTTATTGAAGATGTAGTTTCAAAAAAAATACCGGCGGATGAAAAGTTAGTTACTATTATTACCGGTTTAATTGAGTTTATTCGCGAAAGAACCTTAAAATATACTGTAAAACTTAGCACTTACCTCGAAATTCATAAAGTAATTAAGAAGGAGTTTGGAGAATTTCAAAGAAACGAAAGTAAAGCTATTGAATCTATTTTGAAAGAAGGGATAAAAACGGGAATTTTTATTGAACATGATACTGAAGCTTTAGCAGCCGATATACAATATTTAGTGCCTGCATTATTTAGAAGTTATTATACTGATTCCGATGCTGAATTTGTACATGAGATTGACTTTGAATATATATCCTCAATGATAAAACGGTTGATAAACTATTTAATAAACGGAATAAAAGTAAATAAAAAATAAATTTAACGGTGTTTTATGATGTTAACTAATTCGAAATTTAAAATCGTACTTTTTTTTATCTTTTTAAGTTTGCCAATTTGTGCCCAACAAAATAAATTGACTCTTGAAGATGCAATTAGTATTGCATTAAAAAACAATAGAAATATTAAAATTTCTAAGTTGGATGTTGAAAAAGCTGAAGCTGCCGTTTCCGAAGCATTCGGATATGCACTTCCCTCTTTTGATATTTCTGCCGGATTTACACATTTTCTTGAAAAACCAAAAGTATCCTTCCCGGATTTTGGAGCATTACTTAATAATTCAACTTATGGAGTTCTTTTCGACGAAGGAATTATTCCTTTTGATAAAAATAAATTTAAGCCCATTGGTTTTACACTTCAAACATTTGTCCAGTCAAATAATTACCAAGCTCAAGCTCAGATAAGTCAAATTCTATTTAAGTCAGCGGTTTTCAGAGGTATTGGAGCATCCGAAATTTATTTAAACCTCTCCAAAGAAAACTTAAAAAGAACAATTGCAGAAACTGTTCTCGATGTAAAAAAAGCTTTTTACGGAGTATTACTGACAAAAGATTTATACAAAATTGCACAAACCAGATTTCAAAATGCGAATGAGCATTTAAGAAACATTAAAGCTATGGGCGAGCAAGGTCTTGTTTCTGAATTTGATCAAATGAGTGCGGAAGTGCAAGTGGAAAACATTAAACCCATTCTTGTTCAGCTTGAAAATGCCAATAAAGATGCAACAAACGGATTAAAAGTATTGCTTAATTTAAACCAAAATGAAGAAATAAATGTTATTGGTTTAATGAACTATAAAGACGAAACACTTGCACCAATAGAAGAATTAATCAACGAAGCTAAAAAATCCAATTTAACATTAAGCACTCTTAAAATAAAAAATCAATTAGATGATGAATTTACTGCGATTGATAGGGATGGTTATTGGCCAACTATTGCAGCTTTTGGCAATTATCAATATGCAGGTACAGGAGAGAAATGGGATTTCCAAAATTATTCTTCATCTACAGTCGGTATAAGTTTTTCCATAAATCTTTTTCAAGGAGGAAGAACTAAGAAAAAAGTTCAGCAGGATATGATAACTTCGTTACAGACAAAAGAGCAGATCAAAACACTTTCCGACGCTACTGAAATGCAGGTAAAATCAAAATATAATGATCTGATAAGAGTAAAAAAACAAATAGAAGCAATGAGCAGAAACGTTAAACTTGCCGAAAGAGCTTACAAAATTGCAGAAGATAGATTTAAAGAAGGTTTAGGAAGTCAATTGGAAGTAAAAGATGCAGATGTTTCTCTCAGCAATGCTAAAATTAATTATACAAATGCTGTTCACGATTATCTTGTTGCCAAAGCAACGCTTTATAATTTAGTGGGAAGAGTAAATAAAAAATATTATGAGCCTTTTAATGATTATTTAAGCAAATAATTTTTGAAATATAAATTATGGAACAAATTATGAAACTTGTAACAAAGAACTTCTGGTTAATTACACTATTGCTACTTTTTTCATCACTTATATTTGTAAGTTGTTCGGATGAAAAAGAAGAATCAAACAGTATGGAGCAAATTCAAAAGGAAGAAGGAATTCCGGTTGTTGTTCAACCTATTTCTACCGAAAAATTTAATAAATCCCTCACTTTCTTCGGTAAATTTAAGGGAGAAAAGGAAACAACAGTTGGAGCAATGATCGGAGGAAGAATTGAGAAAATAAACTACCGCCCCGGAGATTATGTTCCGAAAGATGCAGTGATTATTGAATTCCCTGAAGACTCTCCCGGTTCTCAATACCAGCAAGCAAAATCTGCATTTGAAAATTCAAAAAAAACATACGAGCGAATGAAAGCCTTATTTGAAAAAGGTGAAATTGCTCAAGCTCAGTTTGATGGGATTGAAACAAAATATTTAGTTGATAAACGAAATTATGAAACTATGAAAGATATGTTAAAACTTGATGCTACATACAATGGAATACTTACGGAATTAATGGTGCATGAAGGAGATAATGTAAAAAGTAAAGCACCACTTTTTACAATTGCACGATTAAATAATATGAAAATCAGAATTTGGTTATCTGATAATGAAAGAATGCAAATTAAAAAAGGAATGAAAGCAATAGCCACAATTGGCGGAAAATCTTTTAAGGGAAAAGTTTCGGAACTATCATTAAGTGTAAATCCTATGAAAGAAGCTTTCTATGCTGACCTAGTTTTTCCCAATAGTAAAAGAGAAATTCTTGCCGGTACAACTGCTGATGTAAAAATAATAACATATGAAAATGATAATGCAATTGTAGTGCCTCGTAATTTAGTTAAATCCGAAAACGGAAACTACTATGTTTTTCTCTCTAAAAATGGAAAGGCAGTAAAACAGTCTGTAACAATTAAAAACGAAACCGGAATTAACTATGAAATTGAAGATGGGCTAACTCTAGGAGATTCTCTAATTGTAAAGGGAATAGCAAGGTTAAATGACGGAACTAAAATAAAAGTAGTTAAGTAAGGAGGCGATATGTTTTTAGCAAAACTTTCTGTTGATCGTCCGGTACTGACTACTGTTATTTTAATGGTTTTTATCATATTTGGCGGACTCGCATTCAATAAATTAAATTTGAATCATATGCCAAAAGTAGAAATACCTTATGTAACAGTTACTACTGTCTATCCGGGTGCAGGTCCTAAGGAAACAGAAACATTAATAACAAAAAAAGTAGAAGATGCTGTTTCAACAATTAGCCAAATTAAAAGAATAGAATCTTATAATCTCGATGTAGCAGCTATTACTCTTTTGGAATTTGATTTATCAAAAGATGTTAATGTGGCTAACCAGGAAGTGAAGGATAAAGTAGATCAGATACTAAATCAACTTCCTTCAGATGCAAAAAAACCTATTATACAAAAAATTGATATTAACGCATTCCCGATAATGGATATAATACTAAGCGGGAATGTAAATTCCAGAACTCTATATCATTTAGCTTCAACAAGATTGAAAGACAGATTTTCTCAAATAAACGGCGTTGCGGATGTAAAAATTTCAGGTGGACAAGAAAGAGAAATTCGTATTGCTTTAGAGAATAAAGTTGTATACGAAAATTTCATTTCACTTCCACAATTACTTGGAATTATCGGCTCACAGAATATAGATTTGCCAAGCGGAACATTCAAAATATCTAATCAAGAATACTCAGTTCGTGTAAAAGGTAAATTTCAGAGTATTGATGAACTGAAAAAGCTCGAAATCCCTACGTCCTTTGGTAATAAAAGACTTGGACAAATTGCTAAAGTTGAAGATACAGGAAAAACAGTTCGAAGACGGGCAATTTTCTTTGATGGTGAAACCGGAATTACAGATACAAATGCAGTTCGTCTTTCAATTGTAAAAAGTACTGATGGTAATGAAGTGGAAGTTTCGGATGCAGTTAGAGCTGCTTTACCCGATATTATTAAATCACTGCCGAAAGGTCTTTCGCTTAAAATTGTTAGTGATAACTCAAACTTTACCCGTGCTTCTGTTAACGACACAATTAGTAATATTATTCTAGGTATTATTTTAACTTCAATTATTCTTTTTCTGTTTCTATTCAATATACGTTCAACAATTATTGTGGCACTATCGATGCCGGCTTCTATTATTTCCACCTTTCTTCTTTTTCAGTGGTTTGATATGAGTTTAAATGTAATGTCTCTTATGGGAATTTCGGTTTCTGTTGGAGTCTTGGTGTCAAACTCAGTTGTTGTAATTGAAAATATATTCAGACATAAAAGTATGGGCAATACTCCCAAAGAGGCTTCTATTAAAGGAACTACTGAGGTTGCAATAGCAGTAGTTGCTGCAACATTGACAAATGTTGTGGTATTCTTACCAATTGCAAATATGTCCTCAATGGTTGGAATGTTTATGAAAGAGCTCGCTTTAGCTGCTGCTTTTTCAACTATTTTTTCACTTTTAATGTCATTTACACTTACACCAATGCTTGCTTCATTAATGATTAGAAAGGATGGCAAAACCGGAGCTCTTACTAAAAAAATGGATGATTTCTACAAAAGGTGGGATGATTTTTATAGAAAAATACTTGAGAAATCACTAAAGAATAAATTGACCTCAATCATTATTATTCTAGTTTCGTTCATCTTGTTTATTATTTCGGTTTTATTTTACGGACCAAGAATTGGTTTTGATATGATGCCTCAGTCTGATAACGGACAAATTCAAATTACCGTTGAATTGCCTTTGGAATACAATCTCCGCGAAACAGGAGAAGTTCTAAAAACGATGGAAGATAAAATTAAAGGTTACGATGGTATTACTAATATTGTTACCGAACTTGGAAAAATAACAGATATAAATACAGGAACAAACGTAGCCCGCATGGATGTAAATCTTGTTTTTGCAAATGAACGAGAAAAAAAATTAGATTATTACATTTCCTCTTTTGTTAAAGATTTCTCTGAAATTCCAAACGCAAGATTGATTACAGTTGATTACAAATCCTTTTCCAATAATGGTGGAGCACCAATCCAGTTCTTTTTAATGGGTCAAGACCTTGAAGAACTGAATAGGTTAAAAGATGAAATCTTAGTTAAAATTCAAGATGTTCCAGGACTCATAAACCTAGATCAAAGTTCGCGCGAAGGGAAACCTGAAATTACAATTACCCCGAAAAGAGCTATGCTAGGTCAAATCGGAATAACAGCACAGGAAATTGCTTTAACAGTAAGAGCTGCCCTTGAAGGAATTACCGCTTCAAAATATTTAGAAAAAGGAAGTGAATATGATATTGTAATAACAATGGATAATGCTTCAGTTAATACCCCGGAAAAAATCGGACAAATAACAATCCCCTCCAGAAGAGGAGTTGTTTATAGAATAGCCCAGTTAGCTGATGTTAAATTCACAAAAAGTTATTCAAAAATTTTACACAGGGATAAATACGTAGCCATTCAATTTACCGGTTCTCCGGCTCCGGGTGTTGCACTTGGAAATGTAACTGATGAAATAGAAAACAGAATAAAAGAAATTGACTTTCCGGTAGGTTATAAAATTAAATGGGCAGGAACAGTGGAAATGATGAAAGACATGGTTGCTGATATGTCCTTTGCTTTTATTCTTGCCATGATTCTAACCTATCTGCTTCTTTCGGCAATATTGGAAAGTTTTATTCAACCAATATTTATTTTATTAACTGTACCGTTGGCAATTATTGGTGTACTTGCCTCACTTTACTACACCGGTATTTCATTTGCAATTACTTCTCTTATGGCAATAATTATGTTAATCGGAATTGTGGTGAACAATGCCATACTTATGCTAGATTATACAAACCAATTAGTACGAGAGCAACATATTAATGTTAAAGAAGCCTTAATTCAAGCTTGCCCAACCAAACTTAAACCAATAGTAATGTCAACTCTTGCTATTATTCTCGGTATGTTACCGTTAGCCATTGGAGTTGGTAGTTCAGGAGTAGAAATGAGACAGCCTCTCGGTGTAGTAAGTATTGGAGGATTATTAGTATCATCTGTCCTTACATTATTCGTAATTCCTGCTTTCTACTATTTATTTGAGGATAAAAAGCGAAAAGAAATTTCGAAATAATTTTCAATTTCAGGTATCCTGATGTAATCGGGATACCTTTTAAATTAGCCGTAAAATTTACATAGCTTAATATTTTTATTTTCTTCATTAATTCAACCTTACTTAATTCGATAATATCCTTGATTACAATCTTTTTTTTCTAGTAATTTGGTTTTTATATAAATTATTTTGAGTCAATATGAAATTCTACGGTCGTCTTTTTATATATTTCTTTATTTCCTTTTCACTGACAAATATTATATTTGCTCAGAATAAAATTACACTGAAAGGAATTGTAGTTGATTCACAAACAAGTGAAGTCCTACCTTTTGCAAATATTTTAGTTGAAGGAACTAATACCGGAGCAACAACTAATGAGTATGGTGAATTTACACTTTCCCAAGTTAAAGAAAACGATAAAATTATTATTAGTTATGTTGGGTATAAAAGTTCATCTGTAGTCCTTTATAAAAAAGATTTAAATAATTTAGTCTATTTCCCTCTACAACCAATAAATATAAACTTGCAAGAAGTTACTGTTTATTCAAATACTTGGACAACCTCCGAAAAAATTCAATCGAGCAGTCTTTCAATTCAGAGTGAACGAATTCGTGAAATTGCTGTTGGTATGCCGGATATTTTAAGATCAGTGCAGGCACTTCCCGGTGTTTCGGTAAATAATGAATTTAAAGCAGA
>JAJRZB010000350.1 GCA_024275455.1 Bacteroidota bacterium
AACGTCTCAATATACGCAATTGCGTATAGCGGGACTATATGTTATATTTATACCTATATATTACGAAATATAAGATTTTATGTATGCGAAAACAAGAAATTATTAAAAAGTTTAAAGATAAGCTTATAATAGAGAATTATTCGGAACAGACAATTAGAAATTACGTTTCAGCTTTGAAATTGTTCTTAGAATATATATGTAAACTTAATGTTAAAGAAGTAACAGATAAGGAAATTCAAGATTATCTTTACTACTGTAAGACAGAAAAGACTTACTCTTTCTCTTCAATGAAACAGGTTATTGCAACAATAAGATACCTTTATTTTAATGTTTTTAACAAACCAGTTCCGGAATCGTTAAATATTAATCTGAGAAAACCAAACATCTTACCAACTGTTTTATCATTAAAAGATATTTCAAAAATTTTAAAAGTAACTAACAACTTAAAACATAAAACCATTTTAGTTTTAATTTATTCAGCCGGGTTGCGCCTCGGTGAGCTGATTAATTTAGAAATTGGTGACATAGATTCCGAATCAATGAAAATTCATATAAAAAATGCTAAAGGTAAAAAAGACAGATACGTAATGCTTTCTAATAATGTATTGGAATTATTAAGGGAATATTACAAAGTTTACAAACCGAAAAAATATATAATAGAGGGACAAAATGGTGGAAAGTATAGTTCTAAAAGTGTTCAATCGGTATTTAAAAGAGCCTTAAAAAAAGCCGGGATAAAAAAGAAAGCATCCGTGCATACATTGCGGCATTCGTTTGCAACACATCTATTAGATGAAGGAACTGATATTCGTTATATTCAAGAGTTGTTAGGTCACAAACGACTGGAAACCACTCAAATATACACTCATGTTTCGTCTTATTCAATTAACAAAATTAAAAGTCCGGCAGACAAACTTAAAATATAAACATAAAAGAAAATGAAAAATTATACATACAAATGTACAAACTGCAAGACAGAATTTACTGCTGAACAGATAGAAAATGAATTTATTTATCTTTGTCCTAAATGCGGCAAAGCTGAAAAAAATGTACCGCTTGAAGGTGTTCTTACAATAGAATACGATTACGAAGATATAGGAAATAATTTGCAAAGGGAAGAATTTCTAAAACTTCAACCGGGTAAGTTCTGGTTATATCCGCAATTGTTTCCCGTTACGTTAAACAAAGTTGAGGAAAATATTCTAAATAGATTAGCATTACCTACAGATCAATATTTGGAATACGAATTTAACAACAATAAGATATTCTTAATGGATGAAACTCGTAATCCTACCTTTTCTTATAAAGATAGGGCTTCAAGTTTAATTGCGTTAAAAGCTATGGAGTTAGGAGTAGATGAAATTGCTGCTGCATCAACCGGAAATGCTGGTTCATCATTAGCCGGTATTTGTGCCCGGCTCGGAATAAAATCTCATATATTTGTCCCTAAAAATATTCCCGATGCAAAACGAATACAAATTCAATCATTCGGGGCAAACATTTATATTGTTGATGGTGATTATGATAACGCATTTGATCTTTGTCTGGAAATTTCAAATCAAAAAAAATGGTACAACAGAAACACAGCTTACAATCCGCTGACAATTGAAGGAAAGAAATCTGCTGCGTATGATATTTTTATTTACACTAAAGGGAATATGCCTGATAATATTTTTATTCCGGTTGGTGACGGAGTAATAATCGGCGGAATTTATAAAGGGTTAACCGAGATGTTAAAATTAGGCTGGATTGAAAAATTGCCGAAACTTATTACAGTTCAAGCAAAGGGGAGTGATGCACTTGTAAGATATATTGAGCAAAATAGTTTTACATATAAGCCTGCCGAAACCGTTGCCGATAGTATCTCTGCGGGAGCACCAAGAAATCTTTACATGGCTGCCGAAGCAGTGAAAGAAAGTGGAGGTCTTGCAATTGCTGTTTTGGATGAAGAAATATTAACCGCACAAAAAGACATTGCTAATAATTTCGGAATATTAAGCGAACCTTCCTCTGCATCGGTATTTGCTGCGTATAAAAATCTTGTCGAACAGAATAAAATAAATGCTGCGGATAAAAATCTATTATTAATTACAGGCAACGGATTAAAAGATATTTCCGCCCTTGAGAGATGGAATAAACAACCGGTTGTGAAAAGTTATGACGAATGGATGATAGAAATAATAAAATAAAAATAGGAACGCAGATTGTTATGATCTGTTAAGATTTGTTATGATTGAATCTTAAAATATCATAATAATCATGGTCCATTAGCTAACGGATCAGCCTTCTACTAAAGAGCTTAAATGGATAGTATTAAAACAAATTTCCAAATTAGAAAAGAAAATATTACCGGAATAATTATCTCCGCCGGATTCTCCAAAAGAATGAGGAAGTTTAAGCCATTGTTAATGTATAATGGTAACTCTTTCTTAAATAATATTGCAACCAAGTTATGTCTGGTTTGTGATGATATAATTATTGTCACCGGATATAATGCCGACCAAATTAAAAATCATATTTCTGAATGGGACCCAATTTTAAAGGAAAAAATTAAAATCATTTACAATGATAATTATAAAAGGGGAATGTTTACTTCGCTTAAAAGGGGAGTGGAAGCAATTTCAAAATATGATTGGGTACTTTATCATTTTGTTGACCAACCAACTCTTCCAAATGAATTTTATGAAGAATTTAGAAAACAAATCGATTTAACTAATGATTGGATACAGCCTATTTATAAAGGGCAGAAAGGTCATCCGATTTTATTCAATGAAAAAGTGATGGATTTAATTGCAAGCGCCGGTGATAATTCAAATTTAAGAAACATTTCATCAGAAGGTATGATTAATAAAACTTTTTGGGAATGTAAATGTCCTGAAATTCTTTCTGATTTTGATACTCCGAATGATTTACTGGAGTTAAAATAGTTTATTTATTTTTTAGAAATCTTTGAAAAACTATTTAGAATTGTTATTCCAGACTTACCTGCTCAACATCAGCAAGGCAGGTTACGAAATCTTCAGTTGTGAAAATAACTAAAAAACAAGACTCTGAAACAAGTTCAGAGTGACAGTAAGAGGGTTATTCAAAGCTTTCTTCTACTTAAGTTTTTTAACGCTTCATTTAAAGTCGGGTACTTAAAATTATAACCGGCGTTAATAATTTTCTCACTTGAAATTCTACTTCCTTCAAGAATAATTTGAGACATTTCTCCCAAAACTAATTTAAGCAGAAAACTTGGAACGTTAGGTATAAAAAAAGGTTTGTTCATTACCTCGGCTAATATTCTGGAAAAATCATTATAGGTTGTGTAAGACGGGGAAACAACATTATAAGGTCCGGTTAAATTATTGTCAATTATACTTTTTTCAAAAATTTGTATTACATCATTAATATGAACCCAAAGCAGAAATTGTTTGCCTGAACCTAAAGCGGAACCGAGTCCAAATTTAGTTGGCAACATCATTTTTTTTAATGCTCCGCCTTTGGATGAAAGTACAACCCCTAATCTTAGTTGAACGGTTCTAATCCCGATACTCTCGAACTTTTTAGATGAAGATTCCCAAAGTTTACAGACCGTTCCAAGAAAATCATTTGCCGGTGGGTTTTCTTCTGTAAAAACTTTGTTTCCGGTTACAGCACCATAATATCCTATAGCAGAAGCTGAAATAAATGCTTTTGGTTTTCTATCCAATTTATTAACAGAATTAAAAAGTAGTTCCGAAGATTTGACTCGACTTTCAATAATTTCTTGTTTTCTTTTTTCACTCCATCTTTTATCAGCAATACCGGCACCGGCTAAGTGAATGATATAATCGACATTATCCAAAGCACCTTTTGCAATAAAGTTATTTTCAATATTCCATGTAAAAGATTTAAATTTATTATCAGTTCTCTTTCGTGTTAGGTGAGTAACTTCAAAATTACGGTTAGAAAGGTAAATTGATAATTCACTTCCGATTAACCCTGTAGCTCCTGTTATTAAAATTTTTTTCATCTGTTTATATTTTTGCTCAACTAAACCTCCGAGGTTTTAGTGAGGGAAAAGGTTTATTAAACTATCTAACCTAATATGAAACATTAATTTTGAATAATCAACGTAAACTCGGAGTTTTTTTATAACGAAAGAAATATGTTGAAAAATTATGAGTAGCAATAAATTGTTTATGCTCTTTAACCTCGAAGGTTTTTGAAATCATTTCCTTGTATATCTTAAAGATCTATTAATGGTTCATGAAAAATTATTCAGCCCAATTTGAAGCAATTAGTGATTTAATAATTTTTTCACCTCTATGTCCAAAAATAGGATGGTTTTCAAGAGATAATTTCTCTGCCAATTCTAGTGCAACTTCTCCGGTTGGTTTATTCTTATTTTTAGAGTTGTTGAAAACCTGCATTGCTGTTTGGTAAATGGAATGTTCCCAATCTTTATTGTAATGTTGATTGATAATCGGGTCATTTGTAATGTAACCGTATTGTTCATTGGCACAATTTACAATTCCCATTCTGTTAGTCAGAAAATCCGGTACGTATAGAATTCCTGAATTATAAATAAGGTTATCATCTTCAACCGGATCTGCAAGTTGATTATTAGCAGCACCGCACACAATTTTAGCTTTTATTTTCGGAATTGTTTCGGAGTTCAAAATTCCGCCAATTGCACAAGGGGAAAGAACATCACACTCTTGAAATAAAATTGACATATCGTTTTTATCAGCTTTATAAGCTTCAAAGTTTTTGTTCTTAAATTTACTTTTAGCTTCTTCAACATTTTCTTAGAAAATGTCACAAGCTATAACTTTCTTTACATTTTTCTCAAATAAAAATGTTATTAAAGGAACCGCAACATGACCTAAACCCTGTACTGCTATTGTTTTTCCTTCAAGAGTTCCCATATTTAAAAATTCAAGAGCAGCTTCAATACCCGATACAACTCCTTTAGCTGTCGGGACAGAAGGATTACCGCTCCCGCCAAGAGTGTTTGGAATGCAAGTAGTAAAGCGCGTATTTGAAAAAACATTTGCCATATCAGTTACGCTTGTTCCAACGTCTTCGGCAGTTACATAACAACCATTTAACGAAGTTATGAATTTCCTAAAATTGCCGTAAATTGTTTTACGAACTTCCGGATTATTTTTATCTAAAGATTTATTATTTGCAATTACACCTTTACCGCCGCCCCACCATAAACCGGCAAGAGCGTTTTTGTGTGTCATCCCTTTTGCAAGACGCATTCCGTCTCTGATAAAATCTTCTATAGTTTCATATTGCCAGAAACGTACACCGCCGGCTGCTTGTCCCCGATTTGTTCTATGAACGGCAGCGCTGTGGATTACATCATAATTTGAATCAAGTTCAAAAAATAATCCTTCGTGTTTGTCAAAATCTCGTTTATCATTTTCAAGAAAGTTTGAAATCTCTTCAAGTTGAGGATGCGAAGTAATTATCTTTGCAGTATCAGAATCATAAACAAAGTAAAAACGCTTGATATTATTGGTTTTTAAAAATGTTGTAAATTCCTCAGGTGAAAGTTGAAGCAATGATTTTTGATTTTGCATTATTATTCCAAAAGTTTATATAATTATAATCACTAAATAAGTCTTTAAAAATTCAATAAAATTAATAATAATTAAAGGATTTCTTGCCGCAATAAAAAACACCGGGTTCGAATTGACATGTATTAAAAATATTTTTTAATTATTGTTCTTATAAAATTCGTCAAGCTTATTAATTAGTTCAACTTTCTCATTTTCTTCCAGAAAAGTTGAGTTAAAAGAATTCAATGTCAGTTGATACAAATCTTCCTTGGATAAATCAAGGGCATTAGCAACTGCCGAATAATTCTCATTCATATAGCCGCCAAAGTATGCCGGGTCATCAGAATTTATTGTAGCAACTAAACCTTGATTTAACATTGTTCTTATTGGGTGATTTTCTATTTTATCAACATTACGTAATTTAACATTTGATAGGGGACAAACGGTTAAAGGAATTTTGTTATCAGCTAATATTTTAACTAAATTGTTGTCTTCCAAAGAACGGTTGCCATGATCTATTCTATTTACGTCTAAAATATTTATTGCTTCCCAAACATATTCCGGCGGACCTTCTTCTCCTGCATGTGCAACAACCAGGTATCCTTGCTTTCTAACTTCATCAAAAACTTTTTTAAATTTTGATGGAGGGTAACCAATTTCCGATGAATCCAACCCAACCGCAGTTATCCAATCTTTATATTCAAGAGATTGTTCCAAAGTGTTAAAAGCTGATTGTTCATCAAGATGCCTCAAAAAACTCATAATTAGTTTTGAGGTAATTCCCAATTCTTCCTTAGCTTTATCCTGGGCATTTTTTATTCCGTTAATAACTGTAGAAAATTTAACACCTCTATCTGTATGCGTTTGAGGATCAAACATTATTTCAGTATGAATTACATTTTGTTCATTTATCTTTTTAAAATAAGAATATGTTAAATCGTAAAAGTCTTGTTCTGTTAAGAGTACATTTGCTCCTGCATAATAAATATCAAGAAATTCTTGCAAGTTATTAAAGTTATATGCTGCTTTAAGTTCATCAACTGATTTGTATTTGATTTTTATTTTGTTTCTGTCAGCAATTTTAAACATTAACTCCGGTTCAAATGAACCTTCAATATGTAAGTGCAGTTCCGCTTTCGGTATTTGTTGAATGAAGTTTTCCATAATTTGTAAATTATCTATTTTTGTTTATGAAATTGATTGAATTTTGTATCATTGTTATTAAAGAATCCGCTGGGTTCTATTAGAATAGAAGTTCCTTCAACAGCTATTTCTCCATTTTCAAAACTTATTTCTCCTTTTGCAAATATTTTCCTGCCATCTTTATTTTGAATTTTTCCATGAATCCTGATTGGAACTCCAAGTGGAATTGGTTTTAGGTAATTTATGTTTAAGTTAACCGAAACTATTTTATAACCAGTTACCCATGCTGCAAAACCCATTGCTTCATCTAATAAAGCAGCCGAAGCACCTCCATGAGCATGGTTTGGCGGGCCTTGCTGTTCATTAGTTAATACGGTATCACAATATATTTCGTTATTCTCATCATAATACCATTTAACACCAATACTTTTTGGGTTTAGTGTTCCGCAAACAAAACAATTACCATGTTCAGGAAGGGGCTTAAAATTAGATAAGTCTTTCATTTATTTTACTCTTTTCTTTATCGGCAATTTATAATATCTGTGTTTGTCATACTGGTAAAACGCATTTGCAACTGCTGCTGCTGTAGGCACAAGCCCGATTTCTCCAACACCTTTGGCTCCATGCGGTCCGTTTGGATCGGAAACTTCAACTCCAATAACTTCAATGTCAGGAGTCTCTTTAGCCCTTAGAACACCTAACTTTCTAAGTCTGGTACTTTTGGGAACTCCGTTTTCCAATTCAACATTTTCCGAAATTGCATAACCTAATCCCATATGAACCGAACCCTCAATTTGTCCTTCAAAAAGAGTAGGGTTGATTATTTTACCGGCATCATGGGCAGCAACAACTTTTTCAATTTCTCCATTATCATTTAGTAAAACAACTTGAGTTGCATAACTGTAAGAGTAGTGAGTTATAACTTCTTTTACATCTGCCCCGGGTTTTGTTGTCCAATCACAAATCCATTGCCCGGTATAAGTTTTTCCTGATAATTGTTCAAGTGTATTTGTTCTTAAATCTTCTTTTAATTTCTTACATGTTTCTCTGATAGAATTACCAATAATAGAGGTAGCACGCGAAGCTGTTGTCATTCCGGAACGTGCTTCTTTGGAAGTATCAACTTTTACTTCAATAATATTCGGATCAATTCCGGTTTCATCAGTTAAAAATTGAACAGCCATAGTGTTAACACCTTGGCCCATTTCTGTCCAGCCATGGTTTAATACAACTTTGTCTTTAGAGACAATTTCTATTTTTACTATACCATCATCAGGCATACCATTACCAATACCGGTATTTTTAATACCGCAAGCAATCCCGGCATATTTTGCATCCTTAAAAATATCTTTTACGGCAATTAAAGTTTCTCTAACTCCGGCACCTTGATGAATTATTTGTCCTGTTGAAGTCTCATCACCATTTTTAATTGCATTGTCATAACGGAATTGCCATCTGTCAAATCCACCTTTTTCGCATAAGTCATCTATACAGCTTTCAATTGCAAATGTAACTTGATTAACTCCAAATCCTCTCATAGCACCGCATGGTAAATTATTAGTGTAAACAGCTTTACTTTTAACTTTTACATTTGGAATTGTGTACGCTCCTGTTGAATGCCCAGCAGCACGTTCAAGAACTTTCATTCCGACTGATGCATAAGCACCCGTATCTCCAAGTATATCGGCTTCAAGAAAAGTCAGCTTGCCTTCTTTGTTACAGCCTACTTCATATTTCATCCTTAACGGGTGACGTTTGGGAGACATTAATATTGATTCGTCTCTGGTGAGGGTTATTTTTACAGGCTTTTGAATTATGTGAGAACACAAGGCAGCATGATGCTGAACCGAAAGATCTTCTTTACCTCCAAAACCACCGCAGTTAGGTACTAAAACTACTCGTACTTTTTCTTCCGGTAAATTTAAAACCTTAGCAATTTGTTTTCTATCTTCGTATACTCCTTGACCTTGTGAATAAACAGTTATTCCATCATTTTCCGCTAGAGCAATTGCAGCTTCAGGTTCCATGTACGCATGTTCAATCATTTGTGTATGATATATTCCTGATGAAATAAAATCTGAATTCCTACGTGCTTCTGTTAAGTCACCTCTGTCAATAATTGTTTCGTAAAGGAGGTTTCCATTGTTGTGTATTTTAGGTGCATCCGGTAAAAGTGCATTTTCCATATCGGTTAAAGATTCTAATATTTCATAGTCTACAGATATTAGTTTTGCAGCTTCTCTCGCAATTTCTTGAGTTTCTGCTATTACAATTGCAATTGCGTCTCCGACATATCTTGTTTCTTCACCGATATCAATAAACATTGGCCAGTCGTTAACTATTAAACCAGTGTTGCGTTCCCCCGGAATATCTTTTGCTGTTAATATTTTAATAACTCCATTGTGATTCAATGCGTTTGTAAAATCAATATCTTTTACAATTGCTCGGGGATAATCGCTATACTTTAATGCTGCGTAAAGCATTCCGTCGAATTTCATATCATCAACAAAAATTGCTTTACCTAAGGTTAGTTTATCAGCATCATATTTGGGTTGTCTTTTTCCAACTTTACCTATCTGTTTAGGTTTGGGAATTTCTTTGTTTTCTCTAAAAGCCCCCGCAACATATTGGATAGAATCAATAATCTTTGTATAACCGGTACATCTGCAAAGGTTTGGAGTAAGTGCTTTTCTTATTTCATTAGTTGATGGATTAGGATTATTGTCGAGCAAAACTTTAGATTGCATCACAATACCAGGAGTACAGAAGCCGCATTGCGTTCCGCCTTTTTCAACAAAAGCATTTGCAAAGGTTTCTTGTTTATAATTCCCGATTCCTTCAATTGTAAGGATGTTTCCATTTTCAACTTTTTTCATTGGTGTTACGCATGAGAGAACAGCTTTACCATTAAGTTCTACTGTACATGCGCCACAACTTGCTTGCGGCGAACATCCGTCTTTTGGTGAAGTAATTCCTTCAATGTTACGCAGGTATTTTAAAAGCGATAAATTCTCATCACCATTGTATTCTTTTTCTATTCCGTTTAAATTAAATTTCATGTTAACCTTTTAAAAAAATAGGAACGCAGATTTTTATGATTATTAAGATAAATTATGATACACAAACTAAGTCTTATATTCATTCGTTAAAACTTTTCTTTTGAATTCAGCTTTTTTACCAAAATTAAATAGTAAACCTACTTCTGTCTCAGTCGCTTTTAGATAATTTACTAATTGTATTTCTTGTTCTTCACAAAGTGATTCGGCTGCTTTTAATTCTAGAATTATAACATCTTCAACAATTATATCAGCAAAATAATCTCCCACAGTTTTTGAAAAATAATATACTTTTATTGGTACTTGATTTTTACATCTTAATCCAAATTTGTTTAATTCAATTAACATTGAATTTTCATAAACTTTCTCAAGAAATCCAAATCCTAATTTGTTATAAACATTATGATATGCGTTTATAATTTTACTAGTTAATTCTGAATGTTTGTAATTATCATTCATAATTAGAGTCTATTACACAACTTAATTACTATTAAATTTAATAAATGTCATATCGAAATGAGTCCCGCCAGTTTTTAGGTGGGACGATTGAGATATCTCAAATCTAAGAGATTTCTCACCCAACAAAAAGCGTTGGGATTCGAAATGACAACTTCTTGTCTATTCTACAATAGGTTTCAATTAATCCCTACTTAAAATTTATATTATACCTATAAAAATCTTAATAAATCATAATGATCATAAAAATCTGCGTTCCTATTGGATTTTGATTATTGAATTATTTTCTAGATTCTCGTAGAGATAAATCATTTCAGATACTTTAGATAAATCAATTTTTTGTTTTGCTATAGATTTTATTTTATAGTTCACAACCGAATAATTATTACTGTCAATCTCTAAAACTACTTCACCTGATCTGTAAATATATTTTGAGTTTTCAAAAGTAAGTGTTCTTATTTCATTATTCAATTTAAAATGCAGAGTTTTTTCTAACATCAAATAACAGTTGTCTTCTTGGTTAAAACTTTCCTCCGTTAAATAAAACTTCGGTTTAGTTAAGTAAGGAGCACTGTTTGTGGGACAGAACGTATTACAATTTCCACATTCATTACAAAAATCACCGATATTAAAAATTTGTGTAGTTTGTGTAATATTTAATACACCGTCAATTTTTAAATTTGCACTTCCATTTTCCAAGTCCACACTATATGTAGGAATATTTTTTGGTTCAGCAGTAAAAGAAACATTAGCAAAGTTTGGACAAACACCCACGCAGATATTACAAACATCATTACAATATAAACATCGGTCAGCTTCAGCAATTGCTTGAGCATCAGTAAGATTGGGGTGAACCAAATCAAAACTGTTCCTTTGCTCCAAGCTTAATTCAGGCATTTTCATTCCATACTTTCTATATGCCTGCTTCTTTTGAAACTCAATAGGACTTAGTTTTATCTCTTGCTCGTATTTTGGTAAATTAAAATCTTGCATTGCTTTTTGCATTATAGTGATGGCAGCATTTTTCCCATCTCCAATCGCATTTATTAATGAATCAGCACCTCTTGTTGCATCACCGCCGGCAAATACGTTTCTAAATTGTGTTTCTCCTTCTTCGTTAATTTTTAGAATCTCATCATCCAGAAAATCCAATACAGTATCTTGCCCGATAGCTGTTATTATTGAATCAAAGCTCATAATGAATTCTGATCCATCAATCGGAACGGGTCTTCTTCGTCCGCTATCATCCGGTTTACCCAACTTCATTTTTTGACAGAGTAATTCCAAGTAATTATCTTTATTTATAATTGATAGGGGAGAGGCAAGCTCATAAATATAAATTCCTTCATCAAGAAGTGCTTTTATTTCTTCAGGATCAGCCGGCATTTCAGTTATGGTTCTTCTATATATTACTACAACATCACCTTCCTTTCCTACCAATCTTTTTGAGGTTCTAGCAGCATCGATAGCTGAATTACCGCCTCCAATTATTGCAACTTTTTTACCGAGGTTCAATTTTTCATTTCGTCTTACTTTTGAAAGAAATGATAATTGGTCATGAACATTTGGGAAATTTTCTCCTTCGATGTTTAGCTTTTTACCTTTTTGTGCTCCAATACCAATGTAAATGTACTTGCTGCTAACCCGGAGTTGTTTAAACAATTCCTTATTTACATGTTGATTAAAGTGGAACTTAACACCTAACGATTTTATTATATCAATATCAGCTTTAATTTGTTCATCGGTTATTCTAAAGGAGGGAATTGAATCGGCCGCCATACCGCCGGCAAATGGTTTTGATTCATATACGTTAACTTCATAACCTTCCAAAGCAAGAAAATAGGCACAAGATAATCCGGATGGACCAGCGCCAAGTACAGAAACTTTAATTCCATTTTTCTCCTTAACAGATAGATGAATTTTATCTTCAAATTTCTCTGAGTTAAATCTTTTTATACCTCTAATTAACAGAGAGTTATCATAATTCATTTTAGTACATTTTGTCTGACATAAGTGATCACAAACATTTCCCGTAATATTTGGCAGTGGATTATCTTTAAGAATAACCTTAAATGCTTTATCAAAATCTCCTTTTGCCGTATGGTACATATATTCCGGAACATTCTGATCAACTGCACAAGCTTCTATGCAGGGAGCATGAATACAGTCGTAAGGAGTAAGTTCACGGTTTGTTTTAATGTTTTCATAGGGGAATGAAGATTTATGATATTCCTTTTGCTCAAGAACTGCTACCGAATACTTTCTAAGATTTGTTAAACCGGCTTTTTGTACATCCTCTTTATCTGCAACTTTAACAATAAATTCGTCGATGCTATTTGCATCAAATTTTCTAAAATTCTTTTCCAGCTCCTCAAAATATTGTGTAAGACGTAAATAACCTCCGGGTTTTAGCAAATCGGAACAAACTGTTATAGGACGAAGATTGCAAGCTAACGTATCCGAAACATTAAATGCATCAACTCCGGCAGAAAATGAAATGTCTAATTCACCGTTAAAATCACTTTGTAATTTTTCGGCAAGATTTATACTTATAGGATGTAATGCTCGCCCACTAGTGTATACCATTCCTTCTTTTTGAGGTAACCAATTAGTTGTGTTTAATGATTCCAGCGTATTTGTTAATTTAAGTCCGAATTCTACATTGTTATCGACAGCACATTTTTTAAGTGAATTTATCATTGCTAAAGCATCATCATATTTTAGATCGTGCTCAAAGGCTTCATCGGGAACAGTTATTTTATATCCGAGTTTTTCGTTAAGAATAAATCTTAATCTTTCCGGTCCCAGTAACGTGGGATTTAATTTAATTGTTGTATGAAGATTTCTTTTTTCAATCAGATACTTTCCGATACTTTCAATTTCATCCGAAGGACAGCCGTGCATAGTTGAAAGAGTAATATTGTTTGATATTTGGTCGGGGATATTAATTTTATGAATTTCCGGGTAAAATTTAGAAAGAACATCTAACTTTTCATCTTTCTCTATTTTACAATTATTCATTTTATCAAAAAACCACTGAACATTTGGTTTTAAAATACCTTCTAAATTATAACCTACACTTAAATTAAAAATAAAACCGGGTTCACTTTCATCCCAGCCGAATTTATGTTTAAGCAAGTGAATTAATATCCAAGCATTAAGGTATTCATCAAAGGAATCTTTAATTTTTAGCTCTTGTGACCACTCACAGTTATATCCCTCATCTTCCATGTCAATACATGGTTTTGTTACTTCAAGTTCATCAAGAGTTTGAACGGTTTTTAGTTCAATGTACCTTGCGCCAACCAGCCAAGATGAAATTATATTCTGAGCCATTTGTGTGTGCGGACCGGCTGCAACGCCGAGAGGAGTTTCCAAAAGTTGTCCATACCTCACCATTCTAAATGGATTGGAGTTATTCGGTGAAAAAAGTAATTCTTTGTATAAACCAAAAAGTCTATTCTCTTTTCCTTCTTCTACAATCCAATTATATAATCTTTCAATAGGTATTCTGTAAAATTTATCACTCATATGTTAGTTATTATTATTAATTTATTAAAATCAAATAAGAAATTATCAAAAATAACTTAAACTGTCAGCTTTAATTTTAGGTATATTTGTGCGTGTATTGTTAAAATAGGCACAAACGAGATGAAATTGAAATATTTATTAAATTTATATTATTAGTTAAATTAACTAAATTAGTTGGTCTTATTAACCGATAATATTTATAAGTGTTTATGGTCTATATTGAATAGTTATTCATTAATAAGAAAATAAACATTAAAATATATTTACTAATTAAAGTAATTTTTAAAAGATATAATATTACATTACTCTAAATTTTAGTAAACAACAATAGAGAAACACTAGGAAACTAAGTTGAGTAAATCAGTTACAAATCAACAAGAACATATAGAAATAATTAACATGCAAACTTTAAATTCTGTAGAAATAAATAATAAAAACCAGGAAGTTACTAAAAAAGTTAGTGGAGAAGAGAATAATAATAGGATAAATAATAAAACTAATATATACAGAGATCTTTTTGAAAATACAACCGATGCCAGTTTAATTATAAAAGACGGTAAATTTATAGATTGTAACCAAGCAACTGTTAATTTACTTAAGTATAAAGAAAAAAGTGAATTACTTCAAACACATCCTTCCGAGTTGTCCCCTGAAAAACAATCAGATGGACGGTATTCAGATGAAAAAGCAGAAGAAATGATGAGGATTGCCATTGAAAAGGGAAGTCATAGATTTGAATGGGAGCATGTACGGGCGAATGGCGAGATATTCCCTGTTGAGGTTTTATTGACCCCAATCAAGAGTGAAGATGGATCTCAGATTATACATACAACGTGGCGAGATTTAACAGACCAAAAGAAAAAAGAAAAACTACAAAGAGCATTATTTAATATCTCTGAAGAAGCGAGCAAAGCTAATTAGATTAAAGGGTTCTATAAATCATTGCATAATATAATAAAAGGACTTATGCCGGCTAAGAACTTTTATATTGCAATTTATAACAGTGAAAAGAATATGATTAGGTTTCCATATCATGTTGATGAATATGATCCGCCTCCTGAACCAATACCATTTGTAAAAGGTTTAACCGAATATGTGCTTAGAACAAAGAAAAGTCAAATAATTACTGCTGAAAAAGATATAGAGTTACAAAAACAGGGTGAGGTTGAGTTAAGCGGTGAATTTACAAAAATATGGGTTGGAATTTATCTTGAGTTTGAGGGAAAATATAAAGGTGTTATTGTACTTCAGGATTATGAAAATGAAAATGCCTATGATGAAGAGAATTTAAAAGTACTCCAATTTGTTTCCGAACATATTGTAAAAGTTCTTGATAAAGAGTTCGCAGATGCTAAACTAAAAAGGTCAATTAAAGAATTGTCGGAAGCTAAAGAAGAAGCTGAAAAAGCAGACAGACTAAAATCAACTTTTTTAGCTCAAATGTCTCACGAGATAAGAACTCCCATAAATGCAATGTTAAGTTTATCATCCCTGTTAAGAGATGATCTTGAGAAAAAAGTTGATGAAGATTCTAAATTGAGTTTCGAATTAATTAATAAAGCGGGAATGAGATTAATAAGAACTATTGACCTGCTCCTAAATTTATCGGAAATTCAGGCTGGCAGTTATGAAATTATTAAAAGCAGGTTTAATCTGTATACAGATATTTTAGGAAAAGTAGTTGTTGATTATAAAAAACAAATAAAAGATAAAGGTCTGGAATTTAAATTGGAACTTGGAACTGATGATACGGAAATTGTTGCCGATGCATATACTGTTGAACAAATCTTTGTACATTTAATTGATAATGCGATTAAATATACAAGTAAAGGAAAAATATCAATTAAGATTTTTCGCAATGGTAATGATGAATTAGTTACAGAGGTAAGCGATACCGGTGTTGGAATTGCAAAAGAGTATTTACCTGAATTATTTCAACCGTTTTCTCAAGAAGACGAGGGGTATACAAGAAAATATGAGGGTAACGGAATAGGACTTGCGTTAGTTAACAATTATTGTGAAATGAACAATGCTAAAGTTGAAGTAGAAAGTGAAAAAGGAAAGGGCTCTACTTTTAGAGTAATTTTCTCTTAAATATTGTTATAGATTGAATAAATAATTAATTGAATTTTATTTAAAATCTTGTGAAAATTAAATTTTATCTTTTTTGAAATAGACTATTTCTTAAAAATTCTTACCTTTAAATTCCTGTGAAAATTAAATATAAAATGAAATCAAAACTTCTTATCATATTTTTAATTGTAGTAATAATTAAGTGTGGGGATAATGATCCGATAACAACAGAAGATATTAATTATAGACAAGAGATGCGTGATTTTATTATTGATATAAGTAACTATGCAAAAAGTATTAATAACAATTTTCTTATTATTCCGCAGAACGGACAAGAACTAATTACAAATAGCGGCGAAGCGGATGGAGCAATACAAACTGAATATTTAACTGCTATTGATGCAACAGGTAGAGAAAGCATGTTTTACGGTTTTTATGCAGATGACGAAGAAACTCCATTTGAGGATCAACAGCATTTATTAGAATTATGCCTTTTGTGTGAACAGAATAATATAGAAGTTCTTACAACTGATTATTGTTCAACTAAAAGTAAAATAAATAATTCGTATTTAATAAATGAACAAAACGGTTTTATTTCTTTTGCTGCTGATGAAAGGAATTTAAATAATATTACCAATTATCCGGTTCTTCCTTACAATGTGAACAGCAATAATATAGAACATATTTCAGACGCTCAAAACTTTCTTTATCTAATTAACAGTGAAAACTTTAATACTAAAACGGATTTTATTAATACGGTTTCGCAAACAAATTATGATTTAATAATAATGGATTTATATCATAATGAAACTGCATTTACTTTAGAAGAAGTTGAAAAGCTAAGAATAAAAAATAATGGTAGTAAAAGATTGGTAATCTGTTATTTAAGTATTGGTGAGGCTGAAGACTACAGGTATTATTGGCAGCAAAGTTGGAAAACCGATAAACCAGCTTGGTTAGAACCGGAGAATCCCAATTGGGAAGGAAATTACAAAGTTAAATATTGGCATATAGATTGGCAAAATATTATTTATGGAAATAATAATTCATATTTAAAAAAGATACTTGATGCCGGATTTGACGGAGTGTATCTTGATATTATTGATGGGTTTGAATATTTTGAAGAAAAATAAATAATAATGGGGAATGTTAATATTGTGGTCTTGTTTTGCTTCTCTTCTCCTACAAAAACAACGGAGTTATGTTTAAAAAAAATCAAAGTAGAAAGTGTGTTTCGTAGTAATTTATTTTTCAAAAATATTTAAGTTGTAAATATTTGCTAATTCCTAAATTATTCTGCAGTATTACCACTGTAATTATAAGTCATTGTTGAAAAATCACTCCCTAATTAAAAATCATTAAAAGAAGATAAAACTCAAAAATATTTTTACTATTTTTTTTTGATAAATAAAAGAGTAATAGTTTATAATCTATATGTTTAATAAATTTAATGGAATTATTAAAATATTTATAATTGACTATAAAAAATGAAGAGATCAAAACGATAATTACAAATGAAACAAATATATACACACACATAAAATTAAATAATCCAAGTAATAAGCATTATTGCTAAATTGAAAAACTACTGAGAACAATAAGCTTAGTAAAGATATTGACCAATTAATTAAGAAGGTAAATATGAAAATTATTTATATAATAATAACAGTAGTTTTTCCATTTTTACTTATTAGCTGCAATTCAAATGTTTTAGAAGACGAATTAAATGAATGTAATTCTTCGGGTCTGCTGGAATCATTCACTACACCGGATGGATACGAAATTTATATTTATGAAGACGGTAAAGCTTATCTTAATGACAATGGTTCATGTACATTCGCACTGCAGTATTTTGAACCGGGGTTTTTAGAAAATAATTATTTAACTAATGACTCAGGAACATTTATAATTACCGGGGATGGAGAGCTATTTCCAACCAAAAGTAATTTCTTTGAAGACTTTGAAAATTACTCAACATTTACCGGTTTATTTATTAACTCATTTGATTCTACACATTTGTATTGGACCGACTTTACATTACAAAGCCCTTCAGCCCCGGAAATATCTGATTATGTTAAACTTAGGCAATGTATACTTAACGGAACTTGCACTTTTATAGATAATAAAATTGAGCTTGCAAACGATCCGACTAACAATTCAAATCAAGTATTAAAATTTACAAGTGTTCCTCCCAGCAGTGAAATGGTAACCGCTAAATCTTCTATTGCATCGTCTCTTAATTATTATTTAAAGGATTCTGAAGTTTGGTTTCAAGCTGATTATTATATTGAAAGCGGAATGCCATTCAGTTTAGCTGATTTTGAAAATTCTTATTTTGATAAAAGACCGGGCCCGAGAATTGTGGTTTTCGGCAATAAATTGGCTGTTGAAAATAAATTTGGAGCTAAAATTAGTTATACTCAAAATACGGGGATATCTATCCCACTTAACCAATGGTTTACTGTTAAACTCCACTTAAAATACAGCAATGAAAATGATGGCATTATTGAATTATGGCAAGACGATGT
>JAJRZB010000351.1 GCA_024275455.1 Bacteroidota bacterium
AATTATCGATACTTTAACCGATTTTATAAAGTTTTTGTTTAATAAATATTCAATCCGTAAATTGTAAAGTAATTTTGTAAATGTCTTAATAATTATCTCTTACATGCAAATTAATTTTAGACGACAAAAAAATTTATATTTATTTGCAATAATTTTATTGTTTCTCTCCAATAGTTGCAAGTCTGATGTAAAAAAAAACACCCCCGATAATTCCTTTAAAAAAATTACCGATCGAGGCAAGTTAATAGCAATTACCGGTTATAACGCCTATAGTTATTTTATTTACAAAGGAAGAATAATGGGTTATGAGTATGAATTACTAAAACGCTTTGGAGAAAAAATAGGAGTTGATGTTGAAATAAAAATCAGTAGAAATTTAGAAGAAATGTTCAAATCGCTTGATAATGAAGAAGGTGACGTAATTGCATTTAACTTAACAATTACCAATGAACGTAAAAAATACTTTGATTTTACACATT
This sequence comes from Bacteroidota bacterium, assembly GCA_024275455.1. Lineage (GTDB taxonomy): Bacteria > Bacteroidota > Ignavibacteria > Ignavibacteriales > Melioribacteraceae. Next base: position 480 of record JAJRZB010000351.1, read on the forward strand.
ATCTGAATACAACACGTCAAGTTCTTATACAACGAAAACCAAAGAATTGGAGAAAACTTACTGCAGACCAAATAAATAAATCAGTTATCCGGAATCCTATAAATCTGGAAGACAAAACGATATATGTTAGAAAAGGAAGTGCATATCTCACCCGGTTAAAAAACCTTTCCGAAGAAATAGGAGGAATGATAAATATCGTTATTGCCAATGACAGTTTATCTACCGAAGATTTAATTCAGCAAGTTGCCGAAGGAAAAATTGATTACACTATTGCAGATGAAAATATCGCTCACCTAAATCAAGGATATTTCCCTAATATTGATATAAGTACATTTATTTCTTTTCCGCAGAAAATAGGTTGGGCCGTAAAAAAAGGATCACATGAATTACTGGAAAAACTTAACGAATGGATAGATGAATTTAAAACTACGTTAGACTATTATGTAATTTACGATAGATATTACAAATATAGAAATTATTACAGAGCAAGAAGAAAAAGTAAATACTTCTTAAATGAAACCGGCGGTATTTCCCAATACGATAATATAGTTAAAAAATATGCGAAAAAATCGGGTGGGGACTGGCGGTTAATTTCAGCAATAATATTTGAAGAATCAGGATTTGAGCCTGATGCAAAATCTTGGGCTAATGCCGTTGGTTTAATGCAACTTTTACCTACAACAACAGCACAAAAAGATTCCGTCAATTTATCAGATCCGGAAGAAAATATAAGAGCCGGAGTTAAGTATCTGTCATGGTTAGATGAATATTGGCAAAAGGTAATTAATGATAAAGAAGAAAGAACAAAATTCGTTCTAGCGTCATATAATATTGGTTTCGGTCATATTGAAGATGCCAGATTATTGGCAAAAAAATACGGAGCAAATCCAAATGTTTGGGACGATAACGTAGAACGATATTTGTTAAATAAATCCAAACCTAAATACTACAACGACGAAGTTGTAAAAAACGGATACTGCAACGGAAGAGAAACCGTAAACTATGTAAAAGACGTTATTCAGAGATACCAATCATACAGTCAGTTTGCTAATTAAATGTTGACCAATATTTAAGACCAAAAGTTAAAACAAATAATTTGAGGATTGCCCATTACATCATTTAGTATAAGATTTTCATTAACAATCAGCTTGGAGTTAAGGATTACTTCATTAACGCAATTGGAATTGTTAAGAAACCCAACTTCTACAGGTTAGTTTAACAAGTTGAGAAGTTGGGTTTATGACAAACCAAAAACTATCCCTCAAATTTTTTAATCCTATTTCTTTTCTCTATTTTTGCCTTATTAATTTTTACAAAATTTTGAATTTAAGGAAACCAATTAATGAAAATCGGAATAAGAAAAGAAACACAATACCCGTCTGAAAGAAGAGCTGCATTAACCCCTGAACATGTTAAAAAGTTAGTTAATGAAGGATTGGAAATATATGTTGAACCGGCAGAACAAAGAGTTTTTACAATGGAAGAATATATTAATGCCGGAGCAAAATCATCAGAAAAGTTAGATCATTGTAACCTTATTCTGGGTGTTAAAGAAGTACCGATCAAAGATTTAATTCCGAATAAACCTTTTGTTTTCTTCTCACATACAATTAAGGGACAGAGCTATAACATGCCCTTACTCCAAGCTATTCTGGATAAAAACATTACCTTAATGGATTACGAACTTGTAAAAAATGATGACGGCTTTCGAATTATCTTTTTCGGAAAATTTGCCGGATATGCGGGAATTATAGATTCACTTTGGCTGTTAGGAAAAAGATTATCACACGAAGGAATTAACACTCCT
>JAJRZB010000352.1 GCA_024275455.1 Bacteroidota bacterium
GACAAGATAGAAATAAGCCTTTAACAATAAATGCAATTGCAAATAAAAAGAATTTTCAAAAGTTTTTGGCATTCAATTTACCTTTTACCGTTGATAAAAAATCGAATGAACCTAAGGATGTAGTAATGTTTGACCCCAAAATTCACAAAAAAGGAATTTCAGGGAAAAACGCAGCATATACATTAGCATTTCCTTTAACAGCATACCCAACCTATGCACAATATGCTCAACAAATGGCTGATTTTGCAAATGATAATCCTACAATTGCACAATTGGTAAATATAGGCCAGTCAGTTAATGGGAAAGATTTACTTTTTATTAAATTATCAGATAATGTTGGCACGCATGAACAAGAACCTCGTTTATTGCTAACATCTTCAATGCATGGAGATGAAATAGCAGGTTATCCAATGATGCTTTCTTTAATAGATTTTCTTATAACAGCTTATAATGATGTAGCAAATCCGAGACATACCGAAATAAAAAATTTAGTAGATAATTCTGAAATATGGATTAATCCAATGGCAAATCCTGATGGGACTTTTTTTGGTTCAGCTACATATACAACAGTTAGCGGAGCACGTAGAGCAAATGCAAACAACATTGATTTAAACAGAAATTATCCTGATCCAAAAGACGGACCTAATCCTGATGGTAATGCTTATCAAGCTGAAACAATTGCTTTTATGTCTATGGCAGATACTTATCATTTCGTAATTGGAGCAAATTTTCATGGAGGTGTAGAAGTGATTAATTACCCTTGGGATACTTGGACAGCAGCTGAAGGTTACCATGCGGATGATGACTGGTATCAATTTATAAGTCGTGAATATGCCACAAATACTCAAACTGATAGCCCGGCTCTTCCAAATTATATGACTTATTTAAATAATGGTATTACGCATGGAGCAACCTGGTACAGAGTTGCAGGTGGGCGTCAAGATTATATGAATTACGATAAACATGCAAGAGAGCTTACTGTAGAATTGAGTGATCTTAAAATAATTCCAGAGGGTGAAATTGAAAATCATTGGAACTACAATAAAAATGCACTAATAGATTTTTTAAAAGAAGGAATATATGGTTTTACAGGTTTAGTAAAAGATGCATCTACCGGAAACCCAATAAAAGCCAAAATAACGATTGTAGGTAGAGATGATCAAGTAAATAGTAGAAACTCTTGGGTTGAAACAGAATTACCAATAGGAGATTATTACCGCCCAGTAAAAGCGGGTACGTATGATATTTTGTATGAAGCAGATTGCTATCAATCTTATACGTTAACAAATCAAACAATTACAGATTTACAAACAATTGTTTTACCTAATGTTTCATTAACATCTGTCACAGCTACTGTACCAATAAATTTAATAAGTTCTAGTATTACTACTACTTCAGTAACACTTGGTTGGGATGATGCAGGAGTTACCTCATATGATATACAATATAGAATTGTTGGTTCACCAACTTGGACAGATGTTTTAGACATAGCTACTACAAGTTATACTATTACAGGATTAACCGCTTCTACAAATTATGAAGTACAAGTACGTTCTAAGTGTGGAGTAAACACATCTGCTTATACAAGTTCATCAACATTTACTACAAATGCTCTAGTACCTTGTACAGGAATAGCTATTTCATCTTATCCATATTCTGAAAGTTTTGAAATTAGTTTAGGAGATTGGGCGCAAGGTGTTAATGGTGTAGATGATGATATAGATTGGACAAGATATAGTGGGGGTACTCTTTCAAGTAGTACAGGGCCAACTACAGCCTCAGATGGTACATGGTATTTATATACAGAAGCGTCTACAAATGTAACACCAGCAGGAAGTCCAAATAAACGAGCAGAGTTTTTAAGCCCTTGCTTTGATTTAATAGGGTTTAAAAATGCACAATTTTCATTTGACTATCATTGGTATGGTTCTAATATTGATTTTGCAACATTAACTGTTGAAGTTAGCAATGATAATGGTGCAACCTATACTAGTTTATTTACAAAAACAGGAGTAAGTAATAATAGTTGGGTGTCTTCAGGGAATTTAGGTTTGATAGCGTACAATGGACAAACAATAAAGTTAAAAATAACAGGAGTCACTGGTGATGGTTTTGCAAGTGATATGGCAATTGATAATTTTTCATTAACAGCTGAAGTTGACTCAGCTTTGAGTATTGAAGATGAAATATTAAATACATTTCAATTGTACCCAAACCCTGTTTCTTCAGGGGAGATTACTATAAAAATGCCTAAAGAAATTACAGGTTTTACTATTTTAATTTCAAATGTATTTGGTCAAAAAGTATATAGAAAAGAGATTATATCTAATTACAATAACCTACATAAAGTAACTACTACAAACCTACAATCAGGTATTTATTTTATTACGGTAAGTACAAATTTAGGAAAAGCAACAAAAAAACTAATTATTCAATAAGTACTGTCCTTGCGAAGGAGGTACGTCCCGATAATTTCTTAAATCCGTAAGTTATCAAATATTCGATTTTGATTCTAACTTTTTTTAATTTAAAATAGATTTGACGGATTATATTTTGATTAATGTTTAATTTATTCCCTTAATTTTTAAAATTTTATATTTTAATGTTAATATCACATAAATATTTAAATTTAAGACAATAGTGTTTTATTAGCCAATGAGACTTTGATAGTGTAGGTAATATTTGGGTTTTAGTTTTAAATAGTCTTTTAATTCTCAAGTTCTATATCTAATTTCTCCATAGACTCGCAGGACATCTTGCCTTGACCTTCTGGTCCATTTAGCAGGAAGAATAATAAATCTAAAAAGAAACTTTTTCATACGATTTGTGGGATTTAATCCTTCAAATATTTTTGAGAACCGTTGAATGATAATGTGATAAATATTCTTACACATTGCCATTAAGTAAAGAAATACGGTATTTGTATTCAAGTGAGAAAAAGGCATATGATTCCACCCAAAATCATTTTTGATAACATCAAATTGTTTTTCCATCAAACCTCTTTTGTTATAAAATAATACAACTTGGATTGCTGTAATTTCAGTCTCATTGGTTATAATGGCTGTATAGTCAAAAGCATCTTGAGTAATTATATTTATTTGACCACTTTTGTTTTTTTTGCGTTTTACAACTAAACGATATGTTGAAGGAGTCTTTCCTGATTTTTTTGCTGCTTGGATAAAAGGAGTGTAGTAAATATCACCAACCCAAATGGTATGTCCTTTACGATCGGTTGTCTCTTTCCAATTCGTTATTTGAGTATAATACTTTTCTACATAACTATTCTTAGCCGAGATATAGAAATGATGCACCTTTTTAGCCAACAACCTTATTACATCATATTGGTAGGAAGCAGAGTCGGCTCTAAAATTATCCATTTTACGGATTTTATGGTTGTCTAATAAATCAAACATTCTTCGTAAAGTTTCATCTTGAAATGATTTAGCATCACTATTACCATTTCTGTTTTCAAGATATATAACCTGATGGGTATTGATGGTACATACTCCAGGTTGATATCCTCGATCCTTTTTGTAGGTTAAAACACTATCTGATTTTTCATTAAAAACAATTGTATTGTCATAATCTAACGTTAATACAGGTTTGGAAAAAGCCTTTATTTTCTTAAGAAGTTTAATGTTTAAATTACTTAACAAACTATTTTCACAGTATCTATGATCGACAATACCTCGCTTGGTTCTACAGATTTTTGTGGATTCAGATAAACTAGCTAACCTCCTTAATAAAGTATCTGGACTCGGGATGTTGCAAAAAGGATTTGAAATTAAATGATTTTTTAGGTTGGTTTCAATATCTTCTATACAACTCCCTCCACACATATAAATGCTGTATAAAGAATAAATAATATCCTTCCAACAATAACGACTTTGAATAGGAAGTTCTGGCAATTCTTTATTAAATAACTGGTCTAAACCGAGTCTGTCAAAATCTTCAAAAACAAAATTTATGCCACCAAAGGCACTTATTGAATTAGATTGTAGTACTTTCATATCATTGTTTTATTGCATCACCAATTTAGGTGAAAAACAACAAGCCGCAAAGCGTTATTTATAAATACTTTGCGGCTATTTTTAACTCTATCTTACGGATGTAAGAA
>JAJRZB010000353.1 GCA_024275455.1 Bacteroidota bacterium
GTAGAAGGATTAAATGGATTAGGATAATTTTGTGCTAAAGTAACTTCAGTTGGCAAACCGGTAACTTCATCTTCCACAGCAGTTACTTTATTAGCAGTTAGTATGATTAAATTACTAACTTCTGAATTACTAAAAGATACGGTATTATTATCAGTATCAACTGTAGCTTCCACTGAAATCCAACTATTTGATTGGTCATCCCAGTATTTAGCTGAAATTAAATTTTCATCTGCATTATACATACCCAATTGTAAATCGGAATAGTGAAAATTAAAATCAACATTATTTCCAAAACTCATGTGACCGCCCATCATATCGCCACTCATCATCCAATTATTTCCGTCAGGGCGAAATATATTAACCTCATAACTGGCAAAGACATTCATTCCATTTCTGTTAGGAATATTTTCGGGAACTATTTCAAATATTTGACAGAATAATGAATCCGGATAATCTGATCCACCGCCCATATGTCCGTGACCACCATCTTGATTCCAACCGGAATGCATTGTTATATTATCTTCGTTATCAAAAGGAGAATGAAAAGTTTGCGATCCGCTCATATTAGCATTAAACCAACCGCCTCCAAAATGTTCACCAATTGATGAAGAATCTCTCCAAGTTAGTCCATTAATTTCATAAACTATTATCATAGCTTCGTCCATAGCTGTTTCCAATTGCCCGCCAAAAATATCAACTTGTGCACCATCTACAGGTCTAATTGCTCCTGATTCCGGCTGATACCAATATGGGCCGAAATTTAAGAAATAATCCGGTGTACCGTTATTGTCAGAATCTAAATAATAACGATTCATATAAAATGTTGAATCTATTAATACCGTTCCGCTAATTGAAAGTGTTGTAATAGTATCATGTTCCCATCCGAAACCATAACCCATCATTCCGCCATGATGATTTCCCATTTGGTGGTTGTGACGACCCATGTTGTTCCAATCGGCAAAATACGGATCTCTCCAAAATTCACTGTTGATTTCAAATACAATAATAGATTGTTCGGACATGTTGGCGCTTTGGTGTAAACCACCAATAATTGTAATATTATCACCATCTTTCGGACGAACTGCGTTAGAACTATCAGGTTCGTACCAATATGGTCCGAAATTCAAATGATAATCTGAAACGCCATCGCCATCCTCATCTAAGTAATACATCGGATGCTCAAACGATGATTCATCAACTATAGCAATACCGGAAACAGTAATTGTATCTATTTCAGTTGTGCCCGAATGATCTCTATCACGCATTTGTGCAAAAAGAATATTCATTAAACTCATAATGAAGATTGCAGTTAGTAATTTTTTCATTTTATTCCTCTTTTTGTTATTTAAAAAATGTCATTTAATGTTTTCAATTATTATAGTATCTCTAATTGGAAAAAAGTGACATTTTTTAAAAAGAAATCCGGTAAAAGTTAAAACAGATATTCTAAGATTATTTAACAAAATAAAATTCTGTTATTTCAACAAAAGCATTTTGCGTGTTTTGGTAAAACTTCCGACTTTTAGTTTATAATAATATACACCACTTGGTAAATTGAAAGCATTAAAGATTACTTCATAATTTCCGGGTTGCTTAACTTCGTTTACCAAAATTGATACTTCTTTACCCAACTCATCATAAACTTTTAATGTTACATTTGTAGTAGATTCAAACTTTGCTTCCACTACAGGGATTGAATATCGGATTGTGGTTGACGGATTAAACGGATTAGGGTAATTTTGATGAAGTTCAAATTTTTCGGGTAATATATTGTCTTCTTTCACACTTGTAGGTTGATTAATTTTAATATTCAGCATCATTCCATCGTCCTCGTGTTCAAGGTTATGACAATGAAGAAGATATATACCTGAGTAATCCGTAAATTTAACCAACACCTGTACTGTCTCATTAGGATTAACAAGCACTGTATCTTTCCACCCTTTATCGTTTGGACTAAGGTGTGTATTTCCGTTTCTCGCATACACCTGGAACATTACTCCGTGAACATGCATAGGGTGAAGATTTGACGTATCATTTACAAACTTCCATTCTTCAAGTTCGTTAAACGGAATAGTTTCATCAATTCGTCCAAGATCATAAGTTAAACCATTTATTCTATGCATACCATCACCGCTAGTCATGGTATGAGTTAATGTAAATGTTCTAATTCTTTTTGAGGAATTAATGTCATAATAATTTATTGCCGGTAAACTTTGGGGTATATTCCCACCTGAGACTCCGCTTCCAACAACATCAAATCTAAGTAAATTCATTTGGTCTCCCTGACTGCCGGGACCGCTAAAAGATTGTGAAACAAGATTTATTGATTCTCCCAAATTGAAAGGGGAAAAATCATAAAGAATCTCAACTCGCTCTCCGGGCGAAAGAAATAAATTATTAACTTCAACAGCTTCATCTTTTAACCCTCCGTCTGTACCGATAACCCAAAAACTTGAATTGTCTGATAAAGCAAGTTTATAAACTCTTGCATTTGATCCATTTAAAATTCTGAATCTGTAAAGTGTCTTTTGAACTTCAAAATAAGCTTCGGGCGTTCCATTTATTAAAGGCAAATCACCTAGATAGCCTTGCATAATATCCATATTGCCGGGTGAATAAGTAAATTGTGGTTTATAAACAGAATGTCTATCTTGAATTAGAAGCGGAATATCAAACTCACCGGAAGGTAACCCCAATTGGCTTTCGTTTTCATCTTCTATAATAAAAAATCCCGCATGACCTTTATAAACTTGTTCGGCAGTATAGTGATGTGCATGTGAATGATAAAAATATGTACCCGCTCTTTGTGTAACCGGAAATGAATATGTATAGCTGGTACCGGGAAGAACAGCATCCTTCGGCTGTCCGTCCATTAATTCCGGGACTAGTAATCCATGCCAATGAACGGTCGATTCAATTATGTGTTGGTTCTCAAAAAGCACTGAAAAATTATCCCCTCTTTTTACTCTTATTGTCGGTCCGGGATAACTATTATTCAAAGCTAAGACCTGGGTCGTAGTACCGGGCCAAACTTCCATATTTACTGTTTTATATATTAATGATTCTCCCGCTTGTAACTCGGGAGGAAATCTTAGTGAATTACCAACTTTAATGTTTTTATTATTCTTGTTGGAAGAATATATTTTGGGCACTGCAATAAATGCTCCTGTTAATGCTGCTTTTATTATAAATTCCCTTCGTTTCATACTTATTTCCTTTCAATAATTATTATTAAATACTAAAAATAATTCAGTTCTAGAATTATAAAATTTGTCCTATTGAAATGAGTGTTCTTTACTCCGTCAGCAGAAGAATGGAACATCTTTCAACAATAGCTAAGAGAGTTCTCACTAAAAACAAGTTCTAAATGACAAATCTTATATGATTTTACCAAAAACAAATTTATTATTAGTATGTTATGTCTTCTTCAGATGTTGTTATAATTACTTCTATAAATAATTCTTGCTGTTGATTTTTTTACAAAATAGTTCCATGCCCATTTAATAAGTACTAATAATCTGTTGTTAAATCCAACCAAATAACCGATATGAACAAATACCCAAACAATCCAAGCAAAAAATCCGCTTACTTGAAACTTACCGAAATCTGCAACTGCTGCATTCCTGCCAATAACAGCAAGACTTCCTTTATTAAGATATTTAAACGGAAGAGAAACCTTGCCTTTAATGTGTTTTGCTGCATAAATTCCTTGCTGCATAGCAACCGGTGCAGTGCCAGGTAATGGTTTGTTATTTTCATCAACTAAACTTGCAAAATCTCCAATTATATAAACATCATCATAATATGGAACAGTTAATTCTTTATCGACTAATACTCTCCCTTTTTTATCAAACTCAACATTTTTTTTAGAAGATAAAATATTATCCTTAAAACATGCTTTTACTCCTGCAGCCCATAAAACAACTTTGCTTTCAATAAACTCAGAAGAATTGTTTACCTTTATTTCTACCTTATTGTCTTCAATATTAGTTACTAAAGAATTTGTTTTAATTGTAACACCCAATTCTGTCAAAGATTTATCAGCAGCTTGAATAAGTTTATCAGGAAATCCGGGTAAAATATTTTTTCCGGCTTCAATCAAATATATTTTTGCCCTTTCAGGTTTGATGCTTCTGAATTCATTCTTCAAAGTGTATTTGCTTAGTTCAGCTAAAGCCCCGGAAAGTTCTATACCGGTAGGACCTCCGCCGATAATAACAAAATTTAAAGGATTTTCATCGCAAGGATGGAGCATTTCCGATTCAGCTCTTTCAAATACATTTAGAATTTTACGTCTGATTTTTAGAGCATCTTCTAAAGTTTTTAAAGGAGGAGCATTTTTTTTCCAAGCATCATTTCCAAAATAATCAGGTATAACCCCGACAGAAATTATAAGCTTATCATAATATAAGTTACCACATTCAACCTTAACAAATTTATTTTCTAAATCTACCGAGCTTACATTTTCTTTTAGAATCGTTACATTTTTGTTTTTTTTAAATATTTCTCTTATTGGATAAGCAATATCTTCCGGAGAGAGTTGAGCTGTAGCTACTTGATAAAGTAACGGTTGAAATAAATGAAAGTTTCGTGTATCAATAATCGTTATTCTAAAATTATTATTGCCTTTTAATAATTCTTTTGCAGCGTAAAGTCCGCCAAAACCGGCGCCGATGATAATTATATGTTTTTCTTTTGGCACTTAATTTACCTTATAATAAATTTTGTAATTTAACTTGAATTAGTTTTTCATACCTGTAAAATACCGATTACAATTCTATTATCCGACTTAATGTATTATTTTCGCATTTATAGAAAAATATAATAGTCTTTTTAATTACTATATATTAAGAACTTTAGATAATAAATTTGAACAATAAAATTTATGCTCTTTTTATTTTATAGTTTTCTATTTTACTATAAAGAGTCGGAAGAGAAACTCCTAAATATTTTGCTGCTTTGGGTTTATCCCATTGTACTGCTTTCAGCATATTTTCTATATGTTTTTTTTCAACATCTGCTAATGTATATTTGGTTATGTCATCAAATTCGGAATGCATTTTGTCAATTTTCCGCAACAAAATATTATCCTCTTCTAAAACATCTCCGTTCGATAATACAATTGCCTGCATTAAAGTATTTTCCAGTTCCCTTACATTTCCAACCCAATCATGGTTCATCAATAATTCCATTGCACGTTTAGATACTTTTGAAACATTCTTATGTAATTCCAAATTAATTTTATTTAAAAAATGATTAAGAAGTATAGGAATATCTTCCTTTCTATCTCTAAGAGGTGGTACATTGATTGTTACAACATTTAATCTATAAAACAGATCTTCTCTAAATTTGCCTTCATCTACAAGTTTCTGAATGTTTCTATTTGTTGCTACAATAATTCTAGCTTTTAAGGGAATAACATAATCACCCCCGACTCTTTCAAATTCTTTTTCCTGAAGAATTCTTAAAAGTTTAACTTGAAGATTGGGAGAAATCTCTGAAATTTCATCAAGAAACAGAGTGCCGTTTCCGGCTAATTCGAACTTTCCTTTTTTATCTCTGATTGAGCCGGTAAATGATCCCTTTACATGCCCGAACAATTCACTTTCTAATAACGTTTCTGTTAAAGCAGTACAATTAACCGCTACGAAAGGAAATTCTTTTGTTATTCCGCTATAATGAATTGCTTTTGCAACTAATTCTTTCCCTGTTCCGCTTTCACCCTGAATTAGTGTTGTAACTTTATTATCGGCTACTTGACCTATTTTTTTATAAACAGATTTCATAACCGCAGATTTGCCTATTATAATATTTTTGTTTTTTGCAAAACCACTACCATTTTCAATTACTGAATCTAGTTTTTCACTTAATACTTTGTTTTCAATTGCTCTTTTAACAATGATTTTCAGTTTATCAATCTCTAAGGGTTTTTCAATATAATCGTAAGCTCCTTTTTGCATAGCTTCAATAGTTGTCTGCATATCATCATACGCAGTCATCAAAATAAATCGAATTGTTGAATCAAATTCCTGTGCTGCCTTCATAAGTTCCAAACCATTCATTCCCGGCATTCTAATGTCACTAATAACCAAATCCGGCAATGTTTTTTTTATTCCTTCAAGTCCCTCATTGCCATTAACTGCTTTATTAACTTCATAATTTTCTCTCTTCAAAAAGTTATAAAGAGTTTCTCTTATTGATTCATCGTCATCAACAACAAATATTTTTGCCATTTTTTTCTCTCTTCTCTAATTTATTTTTCTAAAAACTATGAAACTAAAGGTAATGTTATTTCAAATTTTGTTTGGCCAACTTCTGACCCTAATAAAGTTATACTACCATTATGCTGTTCTATTATTTTCTGACAGATTGATAAACCAAGTCCCGTACCGGATGATTTTGAAGTATAAAACGGTTCGAAAATTCTATCTTTTATTTCTTCAGGAATTCCTTTTCCGTTATCCGTAATAGTCAACACGACTCTATCATTATCGATAGTTGCTTCAAACTTAATATATCCGCCATCTTGTGATGATTCAAATGAGTTTTCAACTAAATTTAAAAATACTTGATATAGTTTTTCTCTATCTGCTATAATTCTAATATTATCTACATTATTAATAATTATTGTAAAGTTTTTTGTAAGAAATTTATTGGAATTATTTTTTTCAATGGTTTTTAATAAATCGAATAAACTCAGTTCAGTATAATTTAGTTCCGATTGACGAGAAAATTGCAATATTTCTTTTACAAGATTGTTTAACCTATTTATTTCTTTGTTGATGATGGCAAATGACTGTTTATCTTCTTCGTTAAGTATAAGCGAATTAGATAGAATATCTGCATTCATTTTAATTGACGTTAAAGGAGTTTTGACCTCATGAGCAAGGATGGCTCCCATTTTTCCAATTGCAGCTAACTTTTCCGATTTAGCTAGTTGTGACTCTAATTTTTTTAAGCGGGTAATATCAACCTCAACAAAGAGATAACCTTTTTTTCCTATTCCGTTTAAATCAAATTGCGTTACAGAAATTAAAAGAGTTTTTTGTTTTCCATCGTTAGAAGTAATAATTAATTCGCCTTCATAAATATTATTTTTTTTTAATTCTTGTTTTATCATTTCAAATTTTTCTTCGAGATCTCCTTTAAAATGAATATCTGTAATTTTTTTATTAACCACTTCATTTTTATCAACTGAATTTATTATACAAAACATATTGTTTACCTGTATAATTTTAAAGGAACTATCAACTAATGCAATTGAAGTAAACGATTTATCAAATGCATTTAAAAGCATTGTAATTCTATATTCTTTTTGCTTAATCTCCTCCACATCTTTTTTTAAGGTATTTGTCATTTGATTAAAAGTAAATGCCAATTCCCCTATTTCATCATTAGAGTTTAAGTCAACAACCATACCAAAGTTGCCTTTTTGTATTTCAAGAGCTTGATTTTTAAGTTTTTCAATAGGATTGGCAATTACTTTAAGAATGATAAATGAAATTGTTACGGAAACAATACTGCCGCCTAATAGAGAAATCAGAAAATATTTAGTCCATGCACTTGGTGTATTTATACCAAAGAGAACTCTTCCTAAAGGTATTTGAATTACAACAATTACAATTGGAACAGCAATTAATGCAATTAAAAAGATTTTTTTACTTATGCTAAACGGATGGACTCTTTCTAATACATTGGGGAACATATTATACTTCCCAACTCCAATAGCAGTAAAAAGTATTAGCCCGGCCAAAAAAGCAAAAGGACTAATCTCTACTAGATAGTAAAAACCTAAAAACCATGGTAAAAATAATCCGAAAATAAATGAGGTTAAATTTGTTGACAATAGTCCGAATGAAAGAATCAAAATTTGTTTTTTAATTTGACTGTTCTTTTCTTTTATATATTTACGGAACAATACATATATTGAATAAAATAGCAATATTAAATACCACACAAGAAATATGGGATATTTTCGGTTATAGTGTGTTTCAAATTCATTAGAATGTAAATGTGATTCATTAATAAAACTTCCCGACCAAAGCATAACTAAAATAATTATCGACGGGATTAAAATTAACAGAGAATTGATCGTGCCTATTTTCTCACTATTTACAAAACTTATGGAAAAGAATGTTAAAGTAATAACTATCAACAGCAATAAAGAATGACAAGATTTATCCAAAATAGTTACATCTTCAGCCGAAAGCATGTAAAAATGTAATCCGTGAGATATTACATAAGCAATTACCAAAGTCAGAATAAGAATAAATAAACGACTCGTATATTTTTCTGCGTTTCTGGAATAAATTATTACTATTAATCCAATAGAAGCAAGGATTGTTGAAATCATAAAAATAAATGGAACAACATTGTTCATAACTATTTCTGTTTAATCTTTGTTTTACAAAGTTAATATCTGCTTAATAGAATAACTAATTTCAGGTTTTGATAAAAATGACTTTTAAGAATTAAAAAATTTAAAAATATTTAAAAAACTTTAGAGCTTACAGCTGGAAGACATAGGCTTACCTATCATTTTTCATTCTCTATTTGCAGGCACAAGAATTGACGAATAAGATATAAACTAGAAAAAAAATGAAGTCTAAAAATGTTTATCTAGTAATAATATTCTTGTTAACAGCCTCAATTATAATTTTTGAGATAACCTTATCTCGGTTATTTTCTTATATGCTCAGCTACCATTTTGCCTTTCTTGTAATATCCACTTCAGTCTTCGGGCTTGGAATAGGCGAAATTATCTACGCAAAATATAGGCCAACTTTAAATAGTAAAAAACACTGGTTTTTTCTATCTATTCCATTCATTATAATAATTAATCTATCATTAATATTATTACTGCCATTAGTTTATTCTGCCTTAGGACAGCAAATATCTTTACTTTTGTTCATAGTATTAACAACAATCCCATTTTTACATATAGGAATAATATTCAGTTTTATTTTCCAACAAAATCCAAAAACAAGCTATTTATTATATACATTTGATCTGTTAGGAAGTTCGGCAGGGGCATTATTGTCAACTTATATTTTCGATTCTACAAGTATATTTATCATTTTTTCTTCTATAACCGCACTTTTATTTATTCTATTCTTAACAATTTTAGTAATTGAAGATAAAGTGAAACTTAAGCTTATCGCTTTTTTTTCAATTCTCATCCTTGTTGCTTCCGCAGTTTTTTTAAACTTAGAAATATCAATAGTCAAGAATGAAGACAAAGATTTATTAAGATTAATGAATAATCCGGCAATTGAAACTCGTATAGTTGATAGCAAATGGAGTCTGTTTGGGAAAACTGATTTAGTGGAATTTTCTTACCCAGACGGTTCAAAATCATCTTCTCTATTTATTGATGGGGCAGCAGGGAGTGAAGTAATTAAGTTAGAAGAGTTAGAAAAATATCCCCATAAATTAGTTGGTGTAATCAAACATTTCCCGGCTTATTTTCCATTTCAGTTTCTTAAAGACAATGAAAAAGACACATCCCTTATAATTGGTCCGGGCGGAGGGATTGATATTGCTGCAAATTATTTTGGAAAAGTAAATTTTATTGAAGCTGTAGAGGTTAATCCTTCATTTATCGATTTGATGAGAAAATACAATTCTTCTACTTTTAGCTCAAAACCTAATATTAAAATTATACAAAGCGAGGGAAGAAATTATGTAAGAAAGTTTAAGAATAAATATGACTTAATTTTTTTATCCATACCAATTACAAAAAGTTCAAGATCAACCGATTTTTATATTCTGACCGAAAACTATCTATTTACCGTTGAAGCAATAGAAGACTACATGAATGCATTAACCGAAGAAGGACGCTTAATATTTACAATGCATAGTTATGAAGAAATTTACCGTTTCATTTCAACCTACTTGGAAGCAAAAAAAAGATATGGAATAGATAACAGTGAAGCCCTTAAACA
>JAJRZB010000354.1 GCA_024275455.1 Bacteroidota bacterium
AGTACCCACACCAGTTTTGCAGATACAGTTACGGAGTCTGTTGATATTGGTCAACTTGGTGGATCAAATAATTGGGATTTTAGTGATTTTGTTCCGCATAAAACATTTGAAATCAGTTATATTTCTCCGGTGGGAACACCGTTTGCCGATACATTTGCTACTGCAAATACGGTAGGTTATTCTCAATTTTCTTTTGAGGAAGGCGGAACAGTAGGAACAGGTGAGACATGGACTTACTATTCTACAAATGATGCAACAACACATGGCTCCGGTTCTATAAATATTTTTACAGAAATGGGTACTACAGATACATCTATTAATGTTACAAAACACATTCCACCATTTTCACAATATAATTTCCCAATTGAATTTAATAAAATTTGGTCGGTTATGGATTCTGTTGAAACTACTATCCTTTCTGAAGAAGGAAATTTCACTACAGTTCAAAAAACTACTTATAATATTATAGTAGATGCTTGGGGAACAATGAAATTACCAAGCGGAAAAACTGTTGATGCTTTAAGATCGCGGGAACAATCAATTTCTACTTCATTTATTTTTGGTATTCCTATTGGCAGTTCGGTTTCTGTACATTACTTTTTTATGGCAAAATCTGGGGAATCATTTTCAGTATTAGCTGCTTCAGAAGATCCGCCGACTTCGGGAGTTATTTCAGGTAGTGTCGGGTGGAGTGATGATGCTGTAACAGATGTTAAGAAAATAGAAACTATCCCTGAAGAATTTTCGTTAAAACAAAATTACCCTAATCCGTTTAATCCTTCTACAAATATAGAATATAGTATAAATGAATCTTCAGTTGTTAAGCTAAAAATTTATGATATTTTAGGTAATGAAGTTGCAGAATTAGTTAATAAAACACAATCTCCCGGTAGTTATAGGTATTCTTTCGATGGTACGAATTTATCAAGTGGTACATATTTAGTTCAATTACATGCAGGTAATAACTTTGATACTATGAAAATGACATTGTTGAAGTAATATATTATTAATTAAATAGCCCAAGAATTATTGGGCTATTTATAAAATATTTTAAACAATATACAGTTCTATTTAAGAAGTAACATTTTCCTTGATTGGCTGAAACCTTGAGTTTCTAACCTGTATACATAAATTCCGCTGGATAAATTTACAGCATCAAAACTCACCCGGTAAGTTCCTGCAGATTTATTTTCGTTAACTAGTGTAGCTATTTCTTTTCCCAATACATCATATATTTTTAATGAAACTTTTGAAATTTTAGGTAAAGAAAACTTAATAACCGTAGTTGGATTAAAGGGATTAGGATAATTCTGACTTAAACTAAACTTACTTGGCAATGAAGAAATCTGTTCAACACTAACAAGGTAATCTATTGGAATAGTAATATTTCCACCGTTAGAAGTAATGTTTACCTGCCCTGTATAAGTTCCTTCACCTAAGTTTTGAGCGTTTAATGTTAAGGTAACTGTTTGAGAAGCGCCAGGAGCTAATGTTCCACTGGAGGGATTAACAGTAACAATATTACTATTGCCTCCTCCAGAACTAATAGTTCCTTTAGCACGGATTAAAAAAGCAGCATTTTCGAATCCAGAAATTGTATTTAGATTAACCCAATTAGTCCCTCCTGAATAAAAACTTTTATTCGGGACTACAGCATTATAGTCAGCACCAGCGGGGTACCATATATTATTATCACTAGAAATTAAAATATAAAAAGTACTGCCGTCATTAAATGAAATTGGTGAAGAAAGTGTAATTCCTTGCCAAATTCCATCTGCAGAAAGCGGTAAATCCAAAGTTCCAAAATCCAATGTATTTAAATTTTCGTCAAGAATTTCCAAATATGTTGAATTTGTAAATAATCCCTCTGTTCTCATAAAGAATTCGAATGAATCCATTTCAAAATTCAACCCGGATAAATTAAACTCATTAATCCATGTAAATTTATTACTGCCACCGGTTCCGTTATCTCCAAAACCAATAAAAGTGTCCGGGGTTGTACCACCGTCATCTAAATATAAATAATCTTCACCTTGAGCTGTATTAGTTTTATTAATGGGAATAATTTTATCAATTTTAAATGATTTTAGCTTTTCTCTCATTTCTTTATGTTTTTTAAAACTTAATTCGTTTTTTTGCAGTAAACTATTATTTTTAGTTGATTTTGGAAGAGCACCACCAAAACTTCCATTAACCTCAATATTATAATTTAAAGTAGCTTCTCCGGAATTACTAAGAACAAAACTTGTTGAACCTGTTTGACCGGGCCTGGATTGTAGAGTCAAAGAACCTACATTTACATCTGCAACAGCGGTTCCACCGGCAGAAACTTGTGCAACAAATGCACCTCTACCGTGAGTTCCTGCAACTATTTTTCCATCAGATTTTCTTGCAGCCAAATAATTAACAACAATATTTCCAAGTGTATTTTGCCCTTCTTGAATCCATGTTGTACTTCCGGCATTAAGTTGAGTTGTTGAGTAAACACCCGTGCTTGTGGCTACTAAATATAAAGTTCCGTTACTTGTGGGTAGAATAGCCGCTCCTCTAACTGAGGGACCTGGATTATTTTGATCGCCAATTAAGTTCCCTTCTACAGCTGTCAAGCTTTGCCCTGCATCCGTAGAATGATATATTCCGACCACGTTATAATTTGAAATTATAACAATCAATTCATTCGCATTATCCGGATTAATAGCAATATTATGTATATAACTTGCTCCATCTAAGCAGCTAATAGAAATATCTATTGCCCCGCTAGTAGCCGTGTTAGCATTATCCAATCTATATATTTTGGGAACTGTTGGTGATTGTGAAACATCAGCAGCAGCATAATATAAACGGTGGGTAGGATTTGTTTCTGATATTGCCAAAGCAGAAATAATATAATTTGAAGGTAAGGAAACATTAGTTAACTGACTCCAACCTGTTGTTGTACCGTTAGAATATAGTGGTATTGAATTAAGTTGATTATTTCTCCACAAAATGTTGCCGGCAGGATAAAGCATAATATTTTCATCTGCAGGATCAACAACAAATGGAGTTATAAATAATTGATTAGAAGCATCGGTTGGTGTAATATCACTCCATCCGTTACTTTGTGAAGGAATTCCGGAATTATTGTAACTTACTCTAATTATTCTACCTTCTTGAGAAGAAGCATAGCAATAACTGCTTCCCCAATATCCATAACTTCCGTCCCCGCTGCTTAAGTCTTCAGAAAGAGTTGTTGAACCATTATATTGAAAATAAGGCGTTCCGTTATCTTGAGTTCCTCCCATTATTCTGTTATCATTAGGAATGTTTGGTATTGCAATGGTATAAAACTGAGTTACATTGTACCCGTTGTTTTTGTTTTCCCAAGGGAAGTAAGTGCTATAATTAGTATTAGTAATATTTGATGTATAACTTAACCCTCCATCATGTCCCCACCACATAGCATTCGGATTTGAAGGATCGAATGCAAAAGAATGCACATCCGGATGAAAATTCGGGTATCTAAAATCTTGAGGATGATATCCGCCAATCCAATCTAACTTAGCATTGTTTGGTTTTGTGGAAAACCCATTGGTTGATCTAAATAAACTTGTTCCGCCAATTACAACAAAATTTTCATTATCCGGTTTTACAGCTAAAACCATATTGTAACTACCTTGAGTTTTTAACCATTCTTCTTCTCCGCTACCCGCTGCAGGAAAAGAAAATACGGGCATGTTTGCTGATCTGTCTTCCGATGAACCCGTTGAAATATTTATTTTGTGAAACCTAATATCCTCATATTTATTATCAATAAGATTACCTGTTGTAGTTAGTACATAAACAGTATTGTTATTTGCTGCATTTATTACACTTCTAAAATGTTCAGGGGGAAAAGTGTTCGGAGTAATATTAGTCCAACTTGTACCGTCATTAGTTGATTTATAAACACCTGGTGTATTACTTGCTGTTGTGCCGGAGAAGGGAGATGATATTACTGCTAACAATGTACCGTTAGGTGCAACATCAATATCTGCATAAATATGTTCATTTACACCACCTAAAACTAACTCAAAAGAAGAGCCACCGTTTACTGATCTTAAGATCCCAAATGCATGAGAGGCTATAAAAACACTTCCTGAAGCGGGATTAACAATAATTTTAGAAACAAAATCATACGGGGTATTGAATTGAATCGGGTTAGTATCTTTTGCATTTGGAAGAAGTGACCAACTTTCTCCGTTGTCAGTTGATTTATAAATTCCTCCGCCTGAAAACAAATGTGTTTTACCTTGGTCTTCGGCAGAACCTCTAAATTCACCACTGGAATAATACCACGTATTGGTTTGTCCTGTTCTGGTATCCTGAGCTATTGATGTAACACTTAAAATTTGTGAAGTAGTACTTTTCATTTGCCACGTGGCGCCTTTATCTGTTGATTTCCAAATACCGCCTGAAACTCCACCGGCAATAATTGTATTGGAATTTGTAATATCCACAGCAATAGCACGTGTTCTACCGCCAACATCAATTGGTCCGGCTTCTTGCCAAGCTAAAGTTTGAATAGAAGAAACTTTATTTAAATTTTTGTTCTTTAAATTTAGCTGCTTTGCAAATTCGAGTTCTTTTTGTCTAATATTTTTGGGCACTTTTCCTGTTTTGGGATCCCTTAGCATTCTAAAAAAATATTCGTTTCGTTCTTTTTTTAACTCTACGTTAACATTTGGAGAAGAACTGGATTTTATTTTTATGAAACTATTATGTTTTTCAATATTTTTTTCACTCGGAAATATTAAAAAAGTAACAATGGCTACCATAAGGGTAGAGAGAAAAAGTTTAACAGACTTTTTCATAAAAACCTCTTATTTATTAATACTAATTATTTTATAGATATTTAATTTTTTCTGCCCAATTCCGCTTGGCAGAGAAAGTATATGAAAATTTGTAGTATTTCCTACATTTGATTTTACTGTTTCAATAAGTTTTGATTCTATTTCAAACTCATATTCACTGTTTATTGCTAATGGACGTACACTTCCACCATATCCATTAATCTTTTTAATTTTTGTAAGACAATAAGTTTTCTTTTCTTTTTTAAAAACCTTAATTATTTTTCCGTTTAAATCAATAACTCCACGAGGAAGTGGTTTTTCTATTTCGAAATGTTCAGTTATTTTTTTCTCTTCATTTCTTCCCTCTTTAACACCATCTTGACTTGTACAGCATTGTTGAAGAAGCAGAGAAAAAAGAATTAAAGTAAAAACTTTAATTTTCTGGAATTTCATTTTTATCCCTTATTTATGATTTAATAATCAATTAAGTTGTAAATG
>JAJRZB010000355.1 GCA_024275455.1 Bacteroidota bacterium
GGATGGTGAGGAAACTGTTAGTCACTTTACCCCAAAACCGGAGCACATGGCTTTACCCGGATTTGTTTATGGAGGATTGATTGCATCTCTTGTTGATTGTCATTCAACAGGCAGCGGATCAGCAGCTTTGTATAAAGCTCAAAACAAGAATGCTAAATATTATCCAAGATGTGTTACTGCATCATTAAAAGTTGATTTTATAAAACCAACCCCTATTGATTGTACTCTGGAATTGCGGGGAAAAATCAAGGAACTAAAAGGAAGAAAAGTTATAGTAGAAACTAATCTTATTGCAAAAGGAGAAATCTGTGCAAAAGGAGAAGTTATAGTTGTGCAAGTTCCGGATAATTGGAAAGCCAAATAATAATAATTTTTACAAATTACTATTTTTCTTTCGAAATAAATCCGGAAACAGTAACCAAAGTTTTTCTTGATGGTGTTATGTTCGAAGCAAAAGCTAAAATTTTATTCCGTAAACCCGGAATAATTGTCATCTTGTTTTGCATCATCTTGTTAAAACCAATTTTGGCAACTGTTTTAGCATCCATAACTCCGCCAGAACTAAATAATTTTGAATTTCCCATATTTGCGGCTTCTTCAAATCCGGTTGTTGTTGGTCCGGGACATAAAGCACTTACAGAAATTCCGGTTCCTTTCAATTCATAATGGAGAGCTTCGGTAAAAGTCAATACGTATGATTTTGTCGCTGCATAAACAGCAAAATTAGGCATCGGCTGAAAACTTGCTGTAGAAGCTACATTAAGAATTCGTCCTTCTTTTCTTTTTATCATATCCTGAATAAATAATCCGGTTAACTCAGTTAATGCGGTGATGTTAAGGTTAATCATCCTTAAATATCTTTTTAAATCTTTCTCAACAAACTTTCCAAATTCTCCAAAACCGGCATTGTTTATTAAAACATCAATTATAATATTTTTACTCATAACCTCATCATATAATTTTTGAGGACTTTCCGGTTTTGAAAGGTCACTCAAAATTACATTCGTCTTAACATTAAACTTTGTTTCTAACTCCTCGGCAATAGCATTGAGCTTATCTTTACTTCTTGCAACCAGAACTAAATTGTACTTTTTCTCTTCAAATAAAATTGCAAATTCTTTCCCAATTCCACCGGAGGCTCCGGTTATTAAAACTGTTTTCATAATATCCCTTTTATTATTTCAGATTACAAATCTGAGTTACATTGTATCGCAGATTTGCAATATACGTAAATGATATTACTATTTTGTATAAACTTTATACAAAACCGGGACAACAATTAAAGTTAAAAATGTTGATGCAATAAGTCCACCAATAATTGCCCAACCCATTGGCGCCCACATTGTTCCCCCTCCAAGTGTTAATGGAAGCAAACCCCCTATGGTTGTTGCTGTAGTTAGAATAATTGGAATAAACCGAACTTCTCCCGCAGTTTTAACAGCCTCGATTACAGTTGTTCCTTCTGCTCTTAACTGGTTTGAATAGTCAACAAGAATAATTGAATTATTTACCACTATTCCTACCAAACTTGTTAACCCGACAAAAGCAGTAAACGAAAACGAATTACCGGTAATTAACAAAGCCACAATTGAACCAATAATAGCAAGCGGAATTGCAGAAAAAACTATTAGAGGTTGCGAATAAGAACGGAATTGCAGAACTAATACACCGAATATACCTACAATTGCTATGATTAATGCTTTTGCCATTCCGCCAAAAGATTTTTGCTGACTTTCCAACTCTCCCGCAACATAATAAGAATATCCTTTAGGAAAAGAATAGTTTTTAAGTTTCTCAATAATTTTTTTTGTTACTGCATTCACAGAGTAACCGGCTTTCACATCAGCAGTTAATGTAACTGTTCTAGCCAAATCATAATGACTAATAGAAAGTGGAGTTGATTTAAATTCTATTGAAGCCAATTGCTTTAATGGTATTTGGGCTCCTTTAATTGAAGTAACAAATATTTTGTCAAATTTTCTTAATTCAGAACCTTCAGACTTTTTTCCTTTTACAACAATATTATATTCTTTCCCTTCTTCATCTCTATATTTTGATACTATTAGTCCTGTTATTGATGCCCTTATAGCTTTGTCAATATCAGCCAAAGGTACACCATATATTGCCGCCTTTGTGCGATTGATTTTTACTTGAATATCAGCTTTCGTTGTTCCCAATGGATTACTAACATTAATCGTTCCGTCTGTTGTTTTAAAAAAGTTTTCAACATCCGTAGCTATCGATTTTAGTGTAGTTAAATTATTCCCTAATATCTTAATCGCAATCGGGGCTTCTATAGGCGGACCCTGAATAAAATCCTTTACATCTATTTTTGCTCCCGGATAATTAGCAAATTCCGTTCTTAATTCATCCAAAAAGTTATTGAAAGGTTCATACTCAAACTTTTCCAACTCTACTAAAAGTTGAGCATGATTGCTAGCATTTCTCTTAGACAATATATTATAATATATTCTAGGATTACCATGCCCTACATTTGAGGCAAAGGAAACAATACTCTCCTTTTTTCTCAAAACCGATTCAACATATTTTGTTACTTCATCTGTCTTTTTAAGATTGGTACCTTCCGGTAAATTTATATCAATCATAAATTGTGGTTTTTCTGCCTTTGGGAAAAA
>JAJRZB010000356.1 GCA_024275455.1 Bacteroidota bacterium
AAGTTATGAGTGAGATAAAAAAAATATTAGTGCCAATCGATTTTTCCAATTACTCCAAAAATGCCTTGCGTTATGCAACGGATTTTGCAAAAAAATTTGATGCTAAAATCTACTTGGTTTATGTTGTAGAACCTGTTATTTATCCATCGGATTTTAGTATGGGACAGGTTACTTTTCCTGTAACAGATATTGACCTGAACAACAGGGCAAAAGAAGAACTTGGCACTCTTGCTAAGACTGAAATTGGTAACAATGCGGAAGTTGAAACCATCATTAGGACAGGAAAACCTTTTGTTGAAATAAATGAAACAGCTTCGGAGTTGGATATTGATCTGATAATTATTGCAACACACGGACATACAGGAATGGAACATTTATTATTTGGCAGTACTGCTGAAAAAGTGGTTCGCAAAGCTCCATGTCCGGTTTTAACATTAAGAGAACCTATAAAGGGGTATAAATTTGTTTCGTAAATATTTTTTTTCGTTAACCTTATTTTTTGTAATTGCTGTATCATTAGCAGCCCAGCCGGATAAAATTACATTCTCCGAGTGGGAGCTTGTTGTTAGAAATCAAAGTTTTCCTGAAGGTATAACTTGGGATAATAATAGTACGATTTATTCTTCTAATTGCACCGGTGGTTGGATTACAAGAATAACCGATAATAAAATCGACACTTTTCTAATTGCATCTGATTCTACATTTGGTAAAACAAATGGAATGATCGCCCTTTCCGATGGATCACTTTTAGCCTGTGACTACGGGAACGGAACAATTGTAAAATTTTCTAATACCGGGAAAAGAAGGATTATTTTAAGTGGATATGAGAATAAACCTTTTAACCGACCGAATGACATGACTCTTGATAAAGATGGAAATCTTTTTTTTACCGATCCGAAAAGTTACGGAAAGGATAAACTTGACGGAAGAGTTTTCTTCTATGATTTTAAAAACAAAAAATTAACTTTAATTAAGGATAGTCTGGCATTTCCAAACGGTATAGGGATTTCACCAATTGATGGGAAATTATATGTCTGTGAATCTGCAAAATCTAGAATATTAAGTTTTGATATTTCTGAAAAGAATGAACTTTTCAATAAAAATATTTTTATTGAACTTCCTGGTGGCGACCCAGATGGTTTTAATTTTGATATCAATGGAAATATGTATGTTGCTCATTTTGGTGGCGGGAATTTATATATTATTTCTCCCAAAGGAAAAATTTTGCATAAAATTAAAACGCCCGGTAAAAAACCAAGCAATGTAGAGTTTGCCGAAAAAGATAGGAAAACTTTATACTTAACTGAAGACGAAACTAATTCAATTTACAAAATGAATGTTAGTATTCCGGGATTTAAATTTTAGCACTGCCGACAATTTTATATTGTATGGTCAATAAAAATGTCTGAAAAGATTTTTTTTGATAAACTCTTAGATTTAATTAATAATAATACTTCCGGTAGTAGTGAAATTTTAGAAAAACTTAATAAGTTATTCATAGAATATT
>JAJRZB010000006.1 GCA_024275455.1 Bacteroidota bacterium
AATTCAATATTCGGAAACTCCTAAAAGCAGGATAGACATAATTGAAAATTATCTTTCAAAAATGTTTTCCGAAGCGATTCTCCAAAAATTAATTCTCTTAAATCTTGAAAGTGAAATAAATTATAGTCTTACATTGTTAAAGATCGAAAATATAATTGGGATAAGAAAAATAAATTCATATACTAATTTTCTCTTAGGTAAATTAGCTTTTGAAAATTTGGATTTTGCTCGTTCCATTAGGTTTTGTGATAAATCGATGAAAAATATTAGTAAATACCAAATTGAAGTAGTTGATGATCTTAAAAATAAAGCTGTTTGGTGTATGAAAAATATTGACCATTTTAATTAAGAATGTTATGAATTTTGCTAACTATTTTACCGAAAAGTATTTTAAAGATATTTCTCAACTTGGATTTGAGAAAAATGTACAAGTTTTTATTGTTGGCGGATTTGTGCGCGATATAATATTGAATAGGAATAAAAATGAAATTGATTTTCTTATTGTTGGCGATGGAGTTGATTTTGCAGAAACTTTAGCTGAAAAATTAGGTATAAAAAAAGTTAATATTTTTAAAAATTTCGGTACGGCTCATTTTAATTACAACGGAATAGATTTTGAATTTGTTGGAGCACGTAAAGAATCTTACAATAAAGATAGCCGTAATCCAATTGTTGAAATTGGTACTTTTGAAGATGATATAAACAGAAGGGATTTTACAATCAATACTCTAGTTGTTTCCTTAAATAAAGATAATTTTGGTGAATTGATTGATACTTTTAACGGATATCAAGATATTCAAGATAAAATTATTAAAACACCTTTAGACCCGGTGGAAACTTTTAATGACGATCCGTTAAGAATTTTAAGAGCATTCAGATTTGCATCCCAATTAAATTTTGAAGTAAATAAAGATGTTTTGGAAGCTGCCGAAACAATGGCTCCCAGATTAAAAATTGTTTCGCAAGAAAGAATAACAGAAGAACTTCTAAAAATATTAGCCTCAGATATTCCTTCAATCGGATTAAAACTGATGCAGAACACAAAGGTTATGCAGGTAGTTTTTCCTGAAATAGCAAATCTAGCCGGAGTTGATCAAAGAAAAGATTTCCACCATAAAGATGTTTTTCTCCATACTTGCCAGGTTGTTGATAATATTTCTAAAGTAACTGATAATGTTTGGTTGCGTTTTGCAGCTTTAGTGCATGATATCGCCAAACCGGCAACAAAAAGATTTGTTGAAGGAACCGGTTGGACTTTCCACGGACATGAGGAAGTGGGAGCACGGATGATGAAAAAGATTTTTAAAAAATTAAAACTCTCTCAATCAAAATTACCTTATGTTGAAAAATTAGTAAGGTTACATCTTAGACCAATAGCATTGGCATCGGATATAGTTACGGATTCTGCAATTAGAAGGTTAAGTGCCAAAGCCGGAGAAGATTTGGATGATTTAATAACTCTGTGCAGAGCAGATATTACAAGCAAAAATCCTGCAAAGGTTACTAAGTATTTAAAAAATTATGATAATGTGATGACAAAGGTAAAAGAGGTTCAGGAAAAAGATAATTTAAGAGCATTTCAATCACCGGTTAGAGGTGATGAAATTATGAAAATTTGCAATTTGTCACCATCTAAAAAAGTTGGTGAAATTAAAGAAGCAATAGAAGAAGCAATTTTAGACGGTAAAATTTCTAACACTTATGAAGAAGCGTTGGAATATTTATATCAAATTAAAAATAACTTTATAAATTAAATTTTTATGGTATTAAACCACTTATTCATAGAATTGTCTAAAAATTAAAATACTATGTAGTAAGTTGTGAGAAATCACAAATTTTTTTTAAATATTTTGTAACTTTTCCAAATTGCTTTCGTCCTAATGGATAATTAAATCGGTAAGTTAAATTTTAAGTATAAAATAGAAAAATTAGGAGTTTCAATGCGTAAAACTATTGTAATTTTATTGATTTTTGTTTCGGGACTTTCCGCTCAAAAATTACTTACTTTGGATGATGCGGTAAAAATTGCACTTCAACGTAATTCAAGTTTAATTAAAGGTGAAAATTCTTTATCGGCAAATGAAGCTGAGTTAAAAAATGCTTATGGTAATTTATTACCCGATTTTGGTTTTAGAGGAAGCTGGACTTGGCAGCGCATAAGTGATGATGGCGGACAAAAACAAATTGATTTCTTTGGCAATGAAACTATCACTCCTTCACTTGAAAAGGACACAAGAGAATATCGTATTTCGGCCGGTGGAAATATTACATTGTTTGATGGTTTAGCAAATTATTCTAGAATTGCACAAAAAGGTAATAACCTTGAATCGGCTCAACTTACTCTAGAAAAATTAAAACAAGATATTGTTTACCAAACAACTTCATTTTACTATGCTGTTATTAGTAGTTTTGATTTGGTAAAAGTTAGAGAAGATAATGTTAAATTTAATCAAAAACTGCTTGAAACTATTGAAGAGAGGAATAAATTAGGTTCAATACCGATTGCAGATGTTTATACTCAGCAGGTGAGTGTGGGTAATGCTCAATTACTTTTAATTCAGGCAAGAAATAGTTATGAAAATGCAAAAAATCAGCTTCTAAATTATTTGGCTTTAGATATATTTGATGATTATGAGTTGGTTGATCCGTTTCCACACTCTGATGACTTTAGCGATGATACTTTACCAAGTGAATCTGCTGATCTTCATAGTTTCGTTCAAGAAGCGTTAAAAAACCGATTTGATTATCAAAGTAAAAAATTGGATGTTGAAGCTGCGGAAAATGGAATTACAATTGCTCAATCCGGATTATTACCTTCAATCTCTGGTAATTTCTCTTTTTCAACCAGCGGTGTTAAACCTAATACTTTATTTGATAGAAGAATTTATAATGTCGGATTATCATTAAATATTCCAATTTTCTCTAATTGGAGTACAGAATCACAAATGCAATTTGCAGAGGTAAACAAACTAAATACACTTGAAGACCTTTCTGCTTTGGAAAGAACAATAAAAATCGAAATAAACGAAAGTTATTTGAATTTAATCGCTTCAAAAAAGCAACTTGAGGTAACAAGAACAAATGTTATTGCTGCAAGGGAAAATAGAAGAGTTAATCATGAGCGTTACAATTTAGGGTCCGGAACTATTTTAGATGTTTTACAATCAGATAAAGATTATACTCAAGCTTTAACAGATAATATTAGTGCAAGATTTGAATATTATAGAAACAGAGACAAGCTAATGAATGCACTTGGTAAGCTAAAAATTGAAAAATATCAATAAAATTTACAATAGGAGAATTTTCCATGGGTAAAGGTAATCGTAAAAAGTCAAAGAAAAAGTTGTTTATTTTTGGTGGATTGGGACTTTTATTACTAATAGTAATTTTACTGGCTGTGTTTAGCGGAGATAAAGAAAAAATTGTTCCCGTTCAAACAGAAAAAGTTATAAAAAGAAATATTACACAAATTGTATCTGCTAATGGTACAATAAATCCGGTTGAAAAAGTAGAACTTAGACCTGAAGTAATGGGTGAGATTGTTCAACTTCCTGTTGAGGAAGGTGACCATGTAAAAAAAGGTCAATTATTAGTTAGACTTAAACCTGATCAATATATTGCAAGAAAAAATAAAGCTGAAGCAAGTTTGGAATATGCTCGAGCATCATTAAGAGAAAGAGAAGCAGCTTTGGTTGAAGTGGAAGCTAACTATAAAAGAGTAAAGGAATTATTTGAAAAAGAATTATCGAGTGATTCGGATCTTGAAAAAGCGCATTCTTCTTACGTTAGAGCAAAATCTCAAGTGGAAGCTCAAAGAGCATCGGTTCAACAAGCAGAAGAACAATATAATGATGCCAGGGTAGAGCTTGCTAAAACAGCAATTTATTCTCCCTTAAATGGCGTGATAACCAAGTTAAATGTTGAGAAAAGTGAAAGAGTTGCCGGAAGTTCTTTTGGACAAGGTACACATTTAATGACGGTTGCTGATCTAAACGCTATGGAAGCAATTGTGGAAGTTGATGAAAATGATGTAGTTTTAGTTTCGGTTGGTGATACAGCTACAATTGAAATAGATGCTTTTAAGGATGAGAAATTTAAAGGTTATGTAACACTAATAGGAAATAGTGCTAAAACTGCAGGTATTGGAACCCAAAATGAAGTGGTTAATTTTGATGTTGAGATTAGATTGATCAATCCTAGTGAAAAAATTAGAACCGGTATGTCTTGCGATGCTGAAATTAAGACTGAAACAAGGAATAATGTTCTTACGGTACCTATTCAAAGTGTTACAGCTAGAGTTCCGAAGAAAGAGAATGATGATAACACCGACGATAGAGATGTTAGAGAGAATAATGAAAAAGAAAAGCCGGTAGAAGTAGTGTTTATTGCTGAAGATAATTTAGCAAAAATGAAAGAAGTTGAAACCGGAATTAGTGACGATGCTTATATGGAAATAATTAAAGGTCTTGAAGAAGGACAAATGGTGATAAGCGGACCATACAAAGCAATTTCAAAAGAGTTGGAAGACAGTACTAAAATTAAAATAACAAATAAACGCGGTAAAAAAAGCAAAGATAAAAAATAATTGCTCAAGAATTTTTGGATAGATAATGAATATTATTACAATTGAACATATAGCAAAAATATATCAGGTAGGACTTGAAGAAGTGCATGCTCTTAGAGATGTTTCGTTAACTATAGATAAGAATGAATACGTAGCTATCATGGGTCCTTCAGGTTCCGGTAAATCTACATTAATGAATATTTTGGGATGTTTAGATACACCTACAAAAGGATTATATACATTTAGCGGAAATAATGTTAGCGAAATGGATGATAATGAACTTGCAGCTATTAGAAATAGAGAAATAGGTTTTGTATTTCAGACTTTTAATTTATTAGCAAGATCAGATGCTCTTCATAATGTTGAACTGCCACTTATTTATGCCGGAGTTGCAAAAGAAGAAAGACGAGAACGAGCTAGAGAAGCTTTAGAGAAAGTTGGGTTAGCTGATAGAATGGATCATAAACCGAATGAACTTTCCGGCGGACAAAGACAAAGAGTTGCTGTAGCCAGGGCTTTAGTTACCAATCCGTCTATTATATTAGCAGATGAACCCACTGGTAACCTCGATACTAAAACCGGTGAGGATATAATGGCTCTTTTCGAAGAATTATATGAGTTGGGGAATACTATTATTTTAGTTACTCACGAAGAATACATAGCTGAACATGCAAAAAGAATTATAAGATTGCGTGATGGTTTAGTTGAAAAAGATGAAATAACGGAAACCAGAAGAGTGCCAAAACAAAGACAGATAAAAATTTAAGGTATAATATAAATGGTAAATTTTCTTTTTGAACTTAAAGAAGGACTTATAATTTCATTTAAAGCTATTATGGCTAATAAAATTAGGTCTGTTCTTACTACTTTGGGAATAGTAATTGGGGTAGCTTCAGTCGTTTTGATGTCAACAGCAATAAAAGGAATTGACCAATCTTTTCAAGAAGGTGCATCAAATATAATGGGAACAGATAATATTTTTATTGATAAATGGTAATGGTTTGGTGAAATTCCTTGGTGGGAATTAAGAAATAGAAGAAATATTCAATATGATGATTTCAAAAAGTTTAAACAAATGGCGCAACTACCAATAGCAATTGCCCCAACATCATTTAGAAATTTAAATGTTACAAGAAAAGATCTTAAAGTTGATGGTGTATTTGTCGGTGGAACAAATCAAGATTATATAAAAACCACTAATCTGAAATTTGCTCAAGGTAGATTTTTTACTGAAATTGAAAGTAAAGGAGGTAGAAAAGTAGCTGTAGTTGGTGGAGAGGTAGCAGCAAAATTATTCCCTCATGTAAATCCTATAGGAGAAATAATAAAAATTAGAGGAAAAAAATATAAAGTTGTGGGAACTATTGAAAAACAAGGCAGTTTTTTATTAGGCAGCTTTAATCCTGATAATCAAATATTTATTCCTTTAGAAGCAATGTTTAAAGATTTTAAAAGCAGAAGAAGAGGGGGTGGAATTACAATTGTTGTTCGTGCAGCTAATAGTCAAGCAGTTGAAGCAGTAAAAGAAGAGGCTATTGGAATTATGAGACGAATAAGAGGATTAAAATATGATGAACCGGATGATTTTTCTATTAATCAGCAAGGGGCACTTTTAGATATGATAAACAAGCAAGTTGGTGTTATACAAATTGCCGGTCTGTTTGTTACAGGTTTATCATTGTTTGTTGGAGCAATAGGAATTATGAATATTATGTTTGTATCGGTTAAAGAGAGAACAAAAGAAATTGGTATAAGAAAAGCCATTGGTGCTAAAAAAAGAACTATACTAACCCAGTTTATAACCGAAGCAGCGTTTATTTGTTTAATTGGTGGATTGATGGGCTTATTTATAGCAATTCTTGGAGGGAAAATTATTCAACAATATGATTTCCCCGTTTCAATTCAAGTTGATGCAGTAATTCTTGCTGTTGGAATTTCACTAATAACCGGTATCATTTCAGGGCTTGCTCCGGCTTTTACAGCAGCCAAAATGGACCCGGTAGATGCATTGAGGTATGAATAATGGAAATATTATTAGTTGCTCTAAGGTCTTTGCGTGCAAACAAATTAAGATCTATTTTAACGATTGTCGGAATAATTGTCGGAATATTTTCTATTATTGCGATTAGCACTATTGTAACTGTGTTACAGAACAGTATTGAAGAAGGAGTTTCTAAGTTAAGTCAAACTACTTTTCAAATACAAAAATTTCCGGCAATGATGGAACATGGAGATAGAGCTAAGTATAGAAACCGTAAAAATATTACTATCGAAGAATATTACGAACTTAAAGATAAATTGGCAAATGATGCTAAAGCTGTTGGTGCTGAACAATGGGGCTTTGGGAAAGTATTTACTTATCGGAATAAAGAAACAAACCCAAATGTTCAACTAGTTGGGTGTACGCCGGAAGCATTTCCTAACAATCAATGGTATGCAGAAGAGGGAAGAAATTTTACTAAGAATGATGTGCAAAGATACGAGAAAGTTGTAGTACTTGGTTCCTCATTGGCTAAAACTTTATTCGATTTTATAGATCCGGTTGGACAAGAAATAAAAGTAGATAACCATAAATTAAGAGTTATTGGAGTTCTTGAAGAACAAGGCTCCTCATTTGGTAATGATCCGGATAATTTTGCAGCTATTCCTTTAAGTACTTACCAAAGTTTTTACGGAAAGCGTACCAGAAGTATTAATATTACCGTAAGTTCTTACTCCAAAGAAGATTACCAAGATGTAATAGAAAAAGCCGTTGGTTATTTTAGAACAATTAGAAAAGTTCCCCCGGGAAAGGATGATGATTTTGCAATTTACTCTAACGAATCTCTCTTAAATGATATCAATAATATGACAGCCGGGGTTAAAATTGGTGCTTATGTTATTGCATTAATTGCACTTTTAGCAGCCGGTGTTGGTATTATGAATATTATGCTTGTTTCAGTAACGGAAAGAACAAAGGAGATTGGTATTAGAAAAGCTATAGGAGCTAAAAGAAACAATATTTTATTACAGTTTTTAACTGAAGCAGTAGTTTTATCTTTATTTGGCGGAATAATTGGTATTATACTTGGACTCATAGCCGGTAACCTTGCCGGTTCGGCTCTAGGAGCATCAGTTTCTATTCCGTTGGACTGGATTGCAATAGGAGTATTACTTTGTATTATTGTTGGCGTAGGTTTTGGAACTTATCCTGCTTATAAAGCTGCTAATCTTGATCCTATTGAAGCATTAAGATGGGAATAAAATAATATTTATTATAGAAATCTCAAACCAAAAATTAGAAAGATTTCTTAATTGACCTAATAAAAACAATAGTACTTATTTTGAAGTAATTTTCCTTACTACTGAAAATGAAACTTATTTTAGTTTGTATGTGAATACTTTATAGTAGTAACTATCCTATTTTTTTCTTAGACATAGAATCCCTTGAATTATCTATTTATCATTGTGAATCCCGACATTGTTTATCGAGATATGGCAAATTGCTTCGGTAAAAACTTTTTGCAATGATGTAAATCTGTTTTATTTAGAGTTTATGCAAACTTCGTTAATGTCTTAATTTCATAAATAAAGAAAATATTATTATAAAATCTTTTCAATATATTTTTGTCTTTCCTCTAATAATTATTAATTTCAAATTATAATTCTGCAATGGAGGACAAATGGAAGATTTTAACAATTTATCTCATCAATCTCTAAATATAACGCAATATAATATTAGTAAAATGACAAAAGACATGAACTTTGTCGGATTAGCAACAATAATTTACGGAGCCATAAATTGTTTAATGATTATTGGAGCAATAATAGGTATCCCACTAATATTTATGGGATTAAGAATTAGAGAAGCAGCAAATTTATTTGATATTTATAACCATTCCGGCGACCAAGCAGCACTCAATAATGCTTTTGAAAAACAACACAGGTATTTTTACATTCAAAAAATATTTATTATTATCTCTCTAATTTTTATGGTTCTTTACATAGTTACTATGGTAAGTATTTTTTCTTTTATGGGTTATAGTGCCGATAATGAAATTTATTCGATGCTACTTTCTTAAAAAAAAACTAATTACTATCGAACATGAGTAAATATTTTTTTTAGAAATTTTAACATTTTCTTTTGACTTGAAAAATCTAATTTCCACCAGTAGATTTTATTAGTAAATATTATTAACTAAATTTATACTAAATTTTACCACCAAGTCTTGCATTTAATTGATATATAAAATTTTTAGATATTTTTCACTGATATATTTTGTCTATGCTAATTTAAGTATTGGTCAGCAGCAAAATTTCTATATACAGCGTTCAGATACTTTTAGGGTAAGTATCGAAAACCACTACTCACTTTCAGCAGTTCATATTGTCCCTTTTTCAGAAAAAATATCTATTGGAAAGAAATTTATTTTACCAAAAGATTATAAATTAAATATTTCCGATTTATCTTTTTCACTTTCAGATTCTCTGCAATACTCATTCTTTGATACTATAATTGTTAATTATAAAACGATTCCCATAGATTTAAGAAAAGAATATAATCACAGGGTATTAGTTAAAAAATTTGACGTAAACTTGGGTGATACAATTTCACTAGTTGAAAGTAAATCTGTTGATCTTTCCTCAAAAGCTATTTTCGGCAAAAATCTTAAAACCAACGGAACATTGCTAAGGGGATTTACCGTTGGGACCAACAAAGATTTAGCAGTAAATAGCGGGCTCAGACTTCAATTGGCAGGCAATATTTCAGAAGATATTCAGATAGTTGCAGCTTTGACAGATGAGAATACCCCAATTCAACCAGAAGGAAATACAGAAAGGTTAGAAGAGCTTGATAAAGTTTTTATTCAGATTAAACATAAAAATGCTTTCGCAACTTTCGGTGATTATACTTTGAAGACGAAAGTAGGTGAGTTTGGTAAAATAAATAGAAAACTGCAAGGTCTCAGCGGCAAAATGAATTACCAAAATTATTCAGGCTCCTTTTCAGTTGCTTCCTCCAGGGGGAAATTTAATTCTATAGTACTTAGTGGAATTGACGGTGTTCAAGGTCCTTATAGATTAAGAGGTGTAAATAATGAGAATGATATTATTATTATTGCCGGCAGTGAAAAAGTTTTTGTAGATGGAAAGCAGCTAAAAAGAGGGGAAAATAATGATTATATTATTGAATATTCTAATGGGGAAGTTACTTTTACCCCGAGAATCGTAATCACTTCTTTAAGCAGGATTATCATTGATTTTGAATATACCAACAGAAAGTTTGAAAGAAATATTTTAGGTGCCGGAGCCTCTGCAAAATTATTTGATAATAAATTGAAGTTCTTTTTTAATGCACTTCAGTAAGGTGATAATAAAAATACTCCTATAGATATTTCTCTTTCTGATAATGATAAACGCATACTGAAAAACAGTGGTGATAACCAATTACTTGCTGTTACTGATGGTGCAGTTTTAGTTGAACCGGATAGTAACGGTAATATTCGTGGAATTTATTCTGCTAAGGATACGGTTTTTAATGGGACGCCGATAAGAATTTACATTTTTAATCCAGGAGAAGAAACAGCAAAGTATAATGTTAATTTTAGTTATGTTGGTGAAAATAAAGGTGATTATATAAGAGAAAGTATTGGTAAATTTAAATTTATAGGAATTGGAGAGGGCTCTTATTTACCAATAAGATTATTGCCATTACCCGAAAAAAATCAAATAGGGAATTTTGTTATTGAGTATAACCCGATTGAAAAAGTTAAACTCAACGTGGAGTTGGCGGCAAGCAGTTGGGATAAAAATACCTTTTCTAACATTGATGATAACGATAATAATGGATTTGCAAGGAATATAAGATTAAATATTGAACCTCTTGAAATAAAATTAGCAAATATAAATTTTGGTAAAGTAAGCGGGTATTTTCGTGATAGATTTTTAGATAAAAAGTTCAAGCCAATTGATAGAATTAATAAAGTTGAATTTAACCTGGATTATAATTCAGTTGCATCTGTTGCCACCGATGAAACTCTGAGAGAAATAAAACTAAACTATTTGCCAAATGAAAAAATCAACAGCAGCGGTCAATACGGTTTATTGGATAAAAAGAATCTGTTTAAATCGGAGAGATATCTATCTACTCTGAGCTGGAATAATTATAAGAATATTAACATCAATTACAACTTTGATTATGTAAATACAAATGCAATACAGCAAACAACAAACTGGTACAGGCAAGAAGGAGATATTTCCTATAACATTTGGAAACTTAAACCGGGATTCTATTTTCGCTCAGAAAACAAACAAGAAAAGTTAAATTCGGAAACACAGCTCTCTCTTAACAGTTTGAAATATTCAGAGTATGCTCCATTTATCTCAATAGATTTATCATCAGGTTTTTTTCTCCGGGCAAAATATTCCATAACTAAAGAAGAGTTTCCGATTGATGGGAGATTAGTTAAAGAATCAGAATCTATTGCACAAACCTACACTTTAAATTACCGGGAGTTAAAAGAGTTCTCAACAAATTTAGATTTCTCATTAAGAAATAAAAAATATAGGGATGCTTTTAAGTTAAAAGGATTCGGCGACAATGAGTATATTCAAATTCGTTCACAATCTCAATTAAATTTATTCAATAGACTTATCTCGGGAAGTCTTTACTATCAAACTTCATCGGAAAGGGCTTCTAAATTAGAGAAAGTGTTTATAAGAGTTCCTTCCGGTACAGGTTCTTATTCTTATGAAGGTGATCTTAATAATAATGGAATTGCTGAATAATTTGAATTTGTTCCTGATCCGTTTGAGGGAGATTTTATACAAACCACTGTTCCTACCGATGAACTTTTCCCGACTATTGATTTAAGAATTAATTCCCGTTGGAAAGTAGATTTTAAAAGATATTTTAAGTCTAATACTTTTATTAACTCCGTTCTCAAATCACTTTCAACCGAGACTGTTTATAGGATTGAAGAAAATAGTAAAGTAGGTTCACCCGAAAAAATTTATCTTCTCAATTTTAAGTATTTTCTTAATGATTCAACAACAATTAGAGGGAGCAATTATTTTCAGCAAGATTTACACATATTTAAAAACCAAAGAGACCTTTCATTCAGATTTAGGTTTACACAGAGGAAAAGTTTAAACCAATTTAGTGCCGGTTTAGAAAAAAGTTTTATAAAGGAAAGAGGGGTTAGAATTAAGTTTAGAATGGTAAAAGAAATTAATAATGAAACCGAATTTATTAATACTGTAGAAAATGTTCTTGCTCCAAGTAACTCAAATCGTTCAAGAAATACAATTGCCAACGAAATTAAGAGTGATTTTTCATACAGACCAATTAATAATGTAGAAATTGGTTTTTTAATAAAAGTAGGCAGATTGGAAGACAGTTACCCGGAAACACCTACTATTATTGATGAAAACAAGATTAGTCTTCGTTTAACTTTATCACTTTTACAAAAGGGAAGACTAAGAGTAGAAATTGACCGTACTGAACTTATATCGAATACAAAAAATAATATTATTCCTTTTGAAATAACTAACGGAAATTTAATCGGGAAGAACTATATTTGGAGAGCTAATTTTGATTATAGGTTTACCGGTAACTTGCAAGCAAAGGTTAGTTACAATGGTAGATTGCAAGGAAAAGGAAAGGTAATAAATATATTTAGTGCAGAAGCCAGAGCTTATTTTTAATTCAATAATTGTTTACGTGTAAAATGAAAATAAAAACATATTTAATAGAAGTACACATAATTAGGTTCAACAGCAAAAATAAAATTGAATACTTACTTTTAAAAAGAGCTATCGATCAAAAATATCCGAATATTTGGCAGATGGTAACAGGTAAAATTAATGATAATGAAACAGCTTATAAAACTGCTTTAAGAGAAATTAAAGAAGAAACCGGCATAAAAGTAAATGAATTATACATTGTACCAACCATTAATTGTTTTTATGATTCAACCGATGACAGTATTACACATGTTCCTGTATTTGTTGCCCTTGTTAGTACAGAGGAGGCAATAGTAAAAATATCAAAAGAACATTCTGAATATAAGTGGGTAAAAAGTAAAGAAGCTAAAAAGTTACTTGCTTGGCCTGGACAAGAAAAATCAGTGAAAATTATTAACCAATATTTTAGCAAGAAAAAAGAGAACTTAAATTTTATAAAAATTCTTTAACAAGAATCAATTAAGAGACAAATTACAGCACTTTCAACTTTAAATTAATATTATGAAGAAAATATTTTTTATTATTATACTTTTTAGCTCAATCAGCAATGCACAGCCTGATACAAATATAAATAATTCAAATTCAGTTGGCACATTCTCTCAAATATGGAATGATGTTAAGTCATCTACAAATAATGGAATATCGTTTTTCAAAAGACCATATTACTTTGACAGTAATGATTGGTTGTTAACCGGTGGAGTTGCGATTTCAACCGGATTACTATTTCTTGTTGATGAATCTGTCAGAACAAATATCCAAAATAATTTAACTAATGCACAAAATAAAATTGTTGTTGCGGGAGATTATTACGGGCAAGGAATTATTCCGTTTGGTGTAGGAGTGGGTTTGTATTTTAGCGGTTTAGCTTTCAATAATAAACCTATAAGAGAAACCGGTTCAACATTGGTACAAGCATTAATTGCATCGGGAATAACCGTAACTGTTTTGAAAGTTATCTTTGGAAGAGAACGGCCTTATTCAAATCAAGGCTCCAATTCATTTAAGTTTTTTCAAGTAAAAAATGTATTTAATTCTTTCCCTTCGGGGCATGCAATAATTGCTTTTACAACAAGTACCGTTATATCAGAAAAAATAGATAATATTTATGCTACAATTGGTTTGTACGGATTAGCTTCTTTAACTGTTTATCAAAGACTTTATTCGGATAATCATTGGTTGTCCGATGCTTTCCTTGGCTCAGTCCTTGGTGTTGTTATTGGTAAATATTTTGTAAAGATTAATAAAAGTTATTCGGATGAAAATGAATCAAAAATAAGCTATAATGTTTTCCCAGTATTTTATAAACATTCTTCCGGTTTAGGAATTTCAATTTCATTTTGATCCTAAATTATTAGCTTATGATTTCTAAAGCTTTACAAAAAACTTAACAACAAATTTAATATTTTAAGTAAACGAAAAAATATTTTTGGAGGAAACATTGGATTTGTTAGTTGTTGGTTCTGTCGGTTTAGATTATGTAGAAACTCCTTTTGGAAAAATTGATAATGCGCTTGGAGGAGCTGCCACATTTATTTCTTTGAGTGCTAGTTACTTTACAAAATCTGTTAAACTTATTGGAGTTGTAGGGGATGATTTTCCTAAAGAACATATTAAAATGTTGGATGATCATTCAATTGATCTGGAAAACCTTGATATTGTTGAGGGAGAAAAAACATTCCGTTGGGGAGGGAAATATCATTATGATTTAAATATAAGAGATACTCTTTATACCGATCTTAATGTTTTCGAAAATTTTAATCCTGTCATACCGGATGGTTTCAAAAAAAATAGTTTTGTAACTCTTGGAAATATTCTCCCTTCGCTTCAGCTTAGTGTTATAAACCAATTAGAAGGAAATAATTTTATTATTTGTGATACTATGAATTTATGGATTGAAACTACATTAGATGATTTACTTAAAGTTTTAGAAAAAACAAATGTATTGATAATTAATGACTCGGAAGCCAGATTGCTTGC
>JAJRZB010000357.1 GCA_024275455.1 Bacteroidota bacterium
GGTAAATCTTTTAGATTTGATGTTAAAGTTCCTATTATTACCGGGACATTAGCTTTCTTGCAAAGTTGGAATATTTCTCTCAAATTCTCTTCATATTGTTCAATACCACTTTTGTATAAATCCGAATCATATTCTATCAATTTTTCACTTACAATTTTAGACATTAAAGTTCCGTCATTAATTGATTTGCCGGATGAGAGTACTGCACCGATGTTTGAAATTAAATTTCTTAATAGTTGAAAAGTTCTGAACTGATATAGATTTAAGAATAAAATTTTGAGAAATCTGGATGACCCCGCTGATAAACTAGAACCAACTCCCAAAGCTCCGTAGTATTCATTGTGTCCGAGATATACTAAAATCAAATCGGGTTCTTTTTCTAAAACACTTGGCAACAAATCTAGAATTGTGTATGAATTTATCGCTGCCATACTAATATTAGCTACTTCAATTTTTTTTTCGGGAAAAGTGAGTGATAAACTTTTTCTTAAATATTTACTAAACGAGCCTGAATTTTGATATGGATAACCTGCTCCGGAGCTTGCACCTAAAACAATTATTCTAAATGAATTTATTGGTTTATGTTTTAGTAGAAAAGATTCAGTAGAAAAGGGAGGATTTTTAATTCCGCTAAAATACTTTTTAGATATTTCAGGATTTAGAATTTCAATTTTATCAGTTAGGTCAACCCACTCTTTCTGATTTTGACCATAACCAATTATTCTAAGAATAATTTCAAAAAGTAAAATTAAAACTAGAGGAAACAACACTAAGATAAAATAGTACCACTTTTTAACACTGCTTTTTTCTACATTTTTCGTTTTGTTAGTTTTCTTCTGTTTTGTCATTGGTTACTAAGTTAATACTTAATTGCAAATCTAAAGATATATTATTTACAGTTGTTTTTCAGTAAATTTAGAGCCATATTTTTAATATTTGGGGTATGAAATGAAATACTTAAAATTATTTGCTATACTTTTTATTTTTTCTAACATGAATATTTATTCACAAACAGTTCCGGTTACGCTTCATTATAAACCGGTGATAGATGATTTTACAACACTAAGATTAGTTGGTAATTTTAACGGATGGAAAAATGATGATCCGACTATGGTTATGACAGATGCTGATGGTGATGGAGTCTACGAGATAACAAAAGAACTAACCAAAGGTGTTGAACTTATGTACAAATTTGTGTTCGATGCTAACTGGTCTTTAGCTTGGAATGATCCTGATAATCCTGATATAAAATTGACGGATAATAATAATTCAATTCTTAATATAACCGATCCTTACATAACTTACTTATTACCACGTGGAGTAAATACCGCCGGAGAAATGTATGTTGATACAACAATTGCCGGTGAGCCAATTAGAGCAATATTTGCTTTTACCGCTGCAAACCCAATCGATTTAACTTCTTTGATTGTAACTATTGATGGAGTTGCTGTTGACAATCCCTCGCAATATTATATTGAAGATAAAAAAGAATTTTTCTACCAACCACCGGTTCCGTTAGCTGCGGGAGAGCACACCGTTGAAGTTACAATTTCATCTGCATTGGGAACAGTTAGCAGAACATCAACATTTAACAGAATTCCCGGGTTAGTAATTTATAAAGCTCCTGTTGATTTTTATTACGATGAATACAATACCGGTTCAACTATTTTACAAAGTATAAACGCAGTTTCGCTGGTAGGTGATTTTAATAATTGGAATGAATCATTTGATAGAATGAATGACGATAACAATGATGGTCTTTGGGAAGTTACTACTTATCTTGAACAGGGCGATTATGAGTATAAATTTAAACTAAATAATTCTCTTTGGACTGAGGACCCTGACGAACCGAATTTCAGTGCCATAAATGATAATAATATTTTTTCTGTCGTTATAG
Organism: Bacteroidota bacterium; assembly: GCA_024275455.1. Lineage (GTDB taxonomy): Bacteria > Bacteroidota > Ignavibacteria > Ignavibacteriales > Melioribacteraceae. The sequence goes on from JAJRZB010000357.1 coordinate 1,898, forward strand.
ATTCAATTCCCTCCATTAAACTGCTCACTCCAAATGAGAGCACCACATTTCTAACAAATCCGGCGGAGTTTTCCTTTGAAGCACTTTTAAGACCCGGAGTTAAATCAAATGTTGATGAAACTTCCATATCAATAACTGTTGATGGTCAAGCAGTGCCGTTTACTTTTACTACTGATACAAATTTAGTTGTATCGGATATTTCACTTAACGGGGAAGGAGTTCATAACATTTCCGTTAGCTTTAGTAATACCGATGGATTAACAGAAACAAAAAATTTCACTTACGGTGTATTTACAGGAAATACCGGAATATTTTATGCAGATGCAATTAATGATGAACC